>JAYUSP010000185.1:0-6491 GCA_043755615.1 Betaproteobacteria bacterium | reverse complement strand
TCGCCGGTCACCATCAACTGATTCGTTATGCTACCGAGAAGTCGCTGATGGACACCCCGCGCAGCACGCTGGTGGCCTGCGTGCTGCAGGGCAATGCTGCCTACTGGGCGCACTGTGGCGACTCGCGCCTGTACCTGGTGCGCGGCGACAAGCTGGTGGCGCGCACACGCGACCATTCCTATTCCGAGCTGCAAGAGACGATGTCCCAGGTGGTTCCCATCGGCGACCGTGTCAACCGCAATGTGCTCTTCACCTGCCTGGGCAGCCCGGGCAAGCCGGTGATCGACACCGCCGGCCCGCTGCTGATGCATGCCGGCGACCGCGTGCTGCTGTGCTCCGACGGCCTCTGGGGCAGTGTCACCGACGCCGAGATCGTCGAGCAGTTGGCGACCAAGAGCGTCTCCGACGCAGTGCCCGAACTTGTCGAGCGGGCACTGCGTGTGGCCGGCAGCCGCAGCGACAACGTCACCGTGCTGGCCATCGAATGGGAAGGCACCGAAGACAGCGATTCGATCAGCGCGGTGTCGACCCAGGCGCTCGGCGACGAGGTATTCGCCTCGACGATCCAGGCCAGCCTGGCCGGCGACCCGAACCAGCCCGACGAGTTGGACGATGCCGAGATCGAGCGCTCGATCCGCGAAATCAATGAAGCGATCCGGCGGTCGTCGAAGCGAAAGAACTGAAACCGATTTCACGCCCGCATCGAAGCGGGCAGCGAAGGACCCCCGATGACTGTATTTGCGCGCTCCGCCGGCCGCGCCGCCGACGCCCTGCGCCCGGTGGCGATCCAGCGCCACTTCACCCGCCACGCCGAAGGCTCGGTGCTCGTCAGCTTCGGCGACACCCAGGTGCTGTGCACCGCATCGGTGGAAGAAAAAGTGCCTCCGCACAAACGTGGCAGCGGCCAGGGCTGGGTCACGGCGGAGTACGGCATGCTGCCGCGCGCCACCCACACCCGCGGAGACCGCGAAGCGGCGCGTGGCAAGCAGAGCGGGCGCACGCAGGAAATCCAGCGCCTGATCGGGCGCTCGATGCGCAGCGTCTTCGACCTGCGCGCGCTGGGCGAAAGAACGATCGCGCTCGACTGCGACGTGCTCCAGGCCGACGGCGGCACCCGCACCGCGGCGATCACCGGTGCCTTTGTCGCCGCGCACGACGCGGTGCGCTGGCTGCTTGCGCAAGGCCGCATCAGGGCCACGCCGATCCGCGAATTTGTCGCTGCGGTCTCGGTCGGCATCGTGCAGGGCGTGCCGCTGCTCGATCTGGAATACACCGAAGACGCGGCCTGCGACACCGACATGAACGTCGTGATGACCGCGGCCGGCGCTTTTGTCGAAGTCCAGGGCACGGCCGAAGGCGCGGCTTTCACGCGCCCCGAGATGGACGCGCTGCTCGTGCTGGCCGACATGGGCATCCGTGAGCTGGTCGCGGCGCAGCGGCGCGCGCTGGCCGTTGACTGAGCGCGTGCCCGCGGCGTCAGCAGGCGGCGGCGCCGGCACCCTGCGCCTGGTCCTGGCGTCGAACAATGCCAAGAAGCTGGTGGAGCTGCAGGCGATGTTTGGCGTGCTGTCGATGCAGATCGTCACGCAAGGCAGCCTGGGCCTTGCCGAAGCCGAAGAGCCGCACGCCACCTTTGTTGAAAACGCGCTGGCCAAAGCCCGCCACGCTGCGCAGGCCGCCGGTGGTGCGGCGATCGCTGACGACTCCGGCCTGTGTGTCGTCGCGCTCGGCGGCGCGCCGGGGGTGAACTCGGCGCACTACGCCGGTGTGGTGGCGGTGCAGGCCGACCGTGAAACAACGCGTCGGGCGCAGGACGCAGCGAACAACCGCTGCCTGCTCGAGCGCCTGCAAGGCTTCAGCGACCGGCGTGCGCGGTTTGTCAGCACGCTGGTCGCGCTGCGCGCGGCTGACGACCCCGAGCCGTTGATCGCCTTCGGCCGCTGGGAAGGCGAAATCCTGCATGCACCGCGTGGCGAAGGCGGCTTCGGCTACGACCCGCTGATGTTCATCCCGGCCCTGAACTGCGCCGCTGCCGAGTTGTCGCCAGCGCAAAAAAATGCGGTCAGCCACCGCGGCCTGGCCGCCGCGCAGATGCTGGTCCTGTTGCGTGATGTCTGGGGCTGGCGGTGAAGGTGTCGCTGGACGATGCGCCAACTGGCGGTGTTGGCCATTACCTGCGCCCGGGCACGCTGAACCTGGGCACGATGCCGCCGCTGAGCCTGTACGTGCACCTGCCCTGGTGCCTGAAGAAGTGCCCGTATTGCGACTTCAATTCCCACGAGCAAAGAGGCGCGCTGCCCGAAGCGCGCTATTTCGACGCCCTGCGCGCCGACCTTGAAGCGGCGCTGCCGCTGGTCTGGGGCCGGCGGGTGTCGAGTGTGTTCATCGGCGGCGGCACGCCGAGCCTGTTTTCGCCGGCCGGCATCGAACGCCTGCTTACCGATGTGCGCGCGCTGCTGCCGCTGGAGCCGGGCTGCGAGATCACGCTCGAAGCCAATCCGGGCACGTTTGAGGCCGAGCGCTTTCGTGCCTTCCGCGCTGCGGGCGTGACACGGTTGTCGGTGGGTGTGCAAAGTTTTGATGACGCGGCGTTGCAGCGCATCGGGCGCGTGCACGACGCCGCCCAAGCGCGCGCCGCGGTCGAAGAAGCGCGCGACGCATTCGAGACCTTCAATATCGACCTGATGTACGCGCTGCCCGGGCAGACACTGGCGCAGTTGCATGCCGACCTCGATACCGCGCTGGGATTCTCGCCGCCGCACTTGTCGATCTACCACCTGACGCTGGAGCCGAATACCTTCTTCGCCAAACACCCGCCGGCGTTGCCCGACGACGATCTGGCGTCGGACATGCTCGATGCGATCGTCGAGCGCACCGCGGCAGTCGGCCTGCAGCGCTACGAGGTCTCGGCCTTTGCGCGCAGCGGCCACCGCTGCCGGCACAACCTGAACTACTGGGGTTTTGGTGACTATCTGGGCATCGGCGCGGGCGCCCACGGCAAGCTGAGCTTTCCGCACCGCGTGTTGCGCCAGGTGCGCTGGCGTGAGCCGCAGGCCTACATGGCGCAGGCGCTGGCGGGCAGGGCGGTGTCCAATGAACATGAAGTTGCGCGGCGTGACCTGCCGCTGGAGTTCATGCTCAACGCGCTGCGCCTGCGCGAAGGATTTGATCTGGACGACTATCGCGCACGCACGGGCCTGCCGCTGTCGTCGATCGAAGCCGCGCTGGCCAGCGCCGCAGCGCTGGGCCTCATCGAGCGCGACGCGGCGCCTTCGTTGGCAACGGCTTCGCGGCCTTTGTCGCCTGAGCAGCGCGTGACTTGGGTGCGGCCGACGGCGCGCGGATTCGACTTCCTGTCGGACTTGCAGGCGCTGTTTTTGCCGCCGTCTTAAGCTGCCGCTGCGAGCGGCGCATCTCGTCGTGCAGCCACGCCCGCAGCGCGGCCAGCGGGGGCCAGTCCTGCAACTGCGGCGGGTAGGCCAACCAGAATGCATAGGCGCGCTCGTCGGGCAGGGCCAGCGGCGACAGCCGCACCAGGCGGCCGTCGCGCAGCGCATCGGCGGCGAGCAACTCGCGCGCCAGCGCGATGCCGATATCCTGTTCGGTCGCCTGTAGCAGCAGGCCGGCATCGTTGAAGGTCGCCACCGGGTTCACCGGCACGCGGCAGTCGTCGAGCGCAAACCAGCGCCGCCACAGCTCGGCGTCACCGAGCAGCGGCTCGTCTGCCAGCGAGCCAGTGCCGCGCCCGAGCAGGCGCCGCGCGGCAGCGGGTGAGCCGACCGCGATCAAGGGCGAATCGATCAGTCGCTCGGCTTGCAGGCCCGGCCACCGACCGCCACCTTGGCGCAGCGCGGCATGAAAGCCTTCGCGCTGCAGGTCGACGATGGCCTGCGAGGCGAGCAGTTCGATCGCGATATCGGGATGGCGCTCGCGCCACTGCGCCATGCGTGGCATCAGCCAGCGCTGCGCAAACGAGGGCAGCAGCGTGACGCGGATGCGGTGCTCGGCATCACCCGCTGCCGCCGCGGCGGCGCGCAGGCCGTCGTCGAGCCGGTCCAGCGCCGGCTCGACAGCGGCAAGCAACGCCGTACCAGCGCCGTTGAGCACGATGCGGCGGCCGCGGCGGTCGAAGAGCTCGATCCCGATCTGCTCTTCGAGCAGCTTTATCTGCTGGCTCACGGCGCTGTGGGTGAGGTTCAAGGCAACGGCCGCGGCACGCAGGTTGGCGAGCCGCGCGGCGACGCGAAAGGTCGGCAGCGTGTGCAGTGGCAGGCGGCTGTGGCGGACCATGCTGGTAAGCATAGCTGAACAGACTGGCCGGAACTTGTCGCTTCCACCCCAGGCAACGGGCTCCTATTCTTGCGTTGTTCACTTACCAGGAGTACCTCATGCATGCCCCCGGCCTGCCCTTGACGATCCACCTGCACCGCCCTCGGTGGCGCCGGTTGCTGGATCGTCTTTTGGCGCCCGGTGGCGACCAGCGCAGCCCAGTGGCGCGCGCCAAAATGGCCAGCGACCAGCGCTTCGACGACCTCGCTGCGGCGACCCTCAAGGACATCGGCGTGCCGCCGTGGATGCAGGCGCGGCAGCAGGCGCTGCACGGCATTGAACGCGCCCGCGATCGCGCGCTGTTCTACCGCTGACGCGCTGATCCGGCATTCCCGGCGCACATGCGCCCGCGGTGCGGTGCGCTGCGCTGCGGTGCGCATTTTGTCGGTGATGGCATGCGCAAGTTGCGCCAGCCCGTCTCGAAATCCGCCTGCGAGAGCTGGAATTCAGGCGCGGTGTTGATGCACGCCGTGAGGGCCGGGTCTGGGGCGGGCGGGCGATCGACAGGACTGCGGACATGGCGCGAGCGGGCAGGACCGGGCAATCCCGAGTCTGTAGTGGGAAGCGATCGGCCGGTGTCGTGTCGCGAGGGCCGCGGCGAGGCCCCGAGAAGGGCTTGCATGCAGTGCCAATTCGGCGCTGGCCAGGCGTGGGTGCGCTGCTAGACTGGCCGCGCCGAATTTCTCCATCCGCCTGCATTGGCTTCGATCCGCAGCCCGCGCGATCAGCGCCGCCGCCGACCTCCACCGCACCTCCCGTGACCCGCCCCGCCATACCGCCGGCCGCCGCCCTGCAACTGGACGTGGCGCTGCAATTGCTGCGCCAGGCCGGGCATGCCACGCTGCCGGGATCGGCTGGGTCGAACGAATGGATGCAGAGCCTGATCGACACCCTCGTCGAGCTGTCCAGCCGCGATGCACTCACCGGCCTGGCCAACCGGCGCAGTTTTGACGTCGCACTCGCGCGCGAGATCGACCGCGTCGCGCGCTCGGGCGAACCGGCGCTGTTGCTGGCGCTGGATATCGACCATTTCAAACGCATCAACGACCAATATGGGCACGCCGCGGGTGACCTGGTGCTCAAGACGGTGGCCGATGCGCTGCTCGAAACCGTGCGCCCGATGGACGTGGTGGCGCGGGTTGGTGGCGAAGAATTCGCGATCATCCTGCCCAACTGCCAGGCGGCGTTTTCCGAGCAGGTCGCCGAGCGCCTGCGCCGACGTGTCGAGCGTGCGGTGGTCGACGTCTCACCGAGCCAGCAGGTGTTGGTCACGATCAGCATCGGCGGCGCCTTTGCGCCGCAATGGGTGCGCACCTCGCCCAATCTGTGGCGCGAGCGCGCCGACCGCCAGCTCTATCGCGCCAAGACTTCGGGGCGCAACCTCGTGTGTCTGGAGCCGGGTGCGGTCAGCGTGGTCAGCGCCGAAGAAAAGGGCATGTTGTTCGCCACCTCGCAATTCCAGGACTTCGAATGAACCTGCCGTCGTCGGCGTCTACCCAACCCAGCCCGAAGGTGGTGCCGGATCCGGGTTCGGTGCGTGCCGGGAATGCCGGGCCTGCCGTCGGGCGCATCACGGCGGTGACCAGCGGCAAGGGCGGGGTGGGCAAGACCTTCATCAGCGCCAACCTCGCCGCTGCGCTGGCGCGACGGGGCGAGCGTGTGCTCGTGCTCGATGCCGACCTCGGCCTGGCCAACCTGGACGTGGTGCTCAACCTGCAGCCCAAGATCACGCTGCACGATGTCTTCACCGGCAAATGTTCGCTCGACGACGCGATCCTGCCCGCGCCGGGGGGTTTTTCGGTGCTGCTGGCCGGCTCGGGCATGGTCGAGTATTCGCGCCTCACGCCCGAGGTGCGCGAACAGCTGCAAAAGGTCGTGCAGGATGTCGTGCCGCGTTTTGACCGCGTCTTGCTCGATACCGGCGCCGGCATCTCCGATGTCGTGCTCTACACCGTCTCGCTGGCCGACGACGTGCTGATCGTGGCCACGCCCGAGCCGTCCTCGATGACCGACGCCTACGCGACGATCAAGGTGCTGGCGACGATGCATTCGCGGCGCAGCGTGCAGCTCGTCGTCAACCAGGTGCGCAGGAGCGGCGAGGGCCGCAGCGTGCGCCACCAGTTGCAGCAGGTGGTCGACCGCTATGTCAACCCGGGGCTGGA
>JAYUSP010000184.1:0-6513 GCA_043755615.1 Betaproteobacteria bacterium | reverse complement strand
GCCGCACTCAAGGCGCTGGCCCCGGACATCGGTGTCAGCGACGGCATCAAAGCCGCGCTGAAAGCGCTGAATCGCTGAATCGCTGAATCGCTGAATCGTCGAACCCCTGATGGCGAAGAAGCGGCGCTCAGTGTTTGTGCCCGGTGTGGGGGTCGGCCGCTGCCGGCCGCGACATGACCTTCATGTCGACGATGACCTCGCCACTTTTTTCAAACCTCAGTTTCAGCGGGAAGCTGCTGCCGTTGACCAGCGGCGCCTTCAGCCCGATGAGCATGATGTGCAGGCCGCCGGGCTTGAGCTCGACGGTCTTGCCCGCGGGCACGTCGATCGCGCTGACCTGACGCATGCGCATCACATCGCCGTCCATCGTCATCGTGTGCAGCTCGACCGTCGCCGCGACATCGGCGCTCACCGACAGCAGCCGGTCGGGCGCCGCGGCGCCGACGATTTTCAGAAAACCGCCGCCACCGGCCTGGCCCTGCACCGTCGGCCGGGCCCAGGGTTCGAGCACCTTCGGCGCGGTCTGCGCCTGGGCCAGCGGCAGGGCTACCGAAAAGAGCAGCGTCAGGTTCAAAACAAAACGTCGCGTTGTCATCGTGCAGGCTCACCAGAAATCAAACCCCGATTGTCGCTGCGCGCGCCGATCTTGCCGGGGCCCGCGCCGGCGCGTCGCGATAATGCCGCCATGGCGATCCAGACCGACGAGTTCGAGCCCGCACCGCGGGTGCTGAGTGCGGCTGCGGCGTCGCCCAACGAAGAGGCCATCGAACGTGCATTGCGGCCGAAAGGCATGCGTGAATATGTCGGCCAGATCAAAGCCCGCGAGCAGCTCGAGATCTTCATCGGCGCGGCCAAGTTGCGCAGCGAAGCGCTCGACCATGTGCTGCTCTTCGGCCCACCCGGCCTGGGCAAGACGACGCTGGCGCACATCATCGCCAACGAGCTGGGCGTGAACCTGCGCCAGACCTCGGGCCCGGTGCTCGAAAAGCCCAAGGACCTGGCCGCGATCCTGACCAATCTCGAAAAACACGATGTGCTTTTCATCGACGAGATCCACCGCCTGTCGCCGGTGGTCGAGGAGATCCTCTACCCGGCGCTGGAGGACTACCAGATCGACATCATGATCGGCGAAGGCCCGGCCGCACGTTCGATCAAGCTCGACTTGCAGCCCTTCACCCTGGTCGGCGCCACCACCCGCGCGGGCATGTTGACCAACCCGCTGCGCGACCGTTTTGGCATCGTCGCGCGGCTGGAGTTTTATACCGCCGAAGAGCTGACGCGCATCGTCACCCGTTCGGCCGGGCTGCTCAACGTGCCGGTCGATGCGCCGGGTGCGCTGGAGATTGCACGCCGTTCGCGTGGCACGCCGCGCATCGCCAACCGCTTGCTGCGCCGGGTGCGCGACTACACCCAGGTCAAGCGCGACGGCCGCATCGACGCCATCACTGCGGACCTCGCGCTGGCCATGCTCGATGTCGACCCGCTGGGTTTTGACGTCATGGACCGCAAGCTGCTCGAAGCCGTGATCCACCGCTTCGACGGCGGCCCGGTCGGGCTGGACAACGTCGCCGCGGCGATCGGCGAAGAGCCGGGCACGATCGAGGATGTCATCGAGCCGTACCTGATCCAGCAGGGGTTTTTGCAACGCACGCCACGCGGGCGCGTCGCGACCCAGGCGGCGTACCGCCATCTCGGGCTGGCACCACCCCGCGCCGATCCGGCGGATCTCTTCGGCGCCTGACACAAGCGCCCGGCACGCCGCCGGCGTGATCGATGGCACGGCCGGCCGCACCGGGGTCGCCCGACCGCTACAGCTTGTGTGCGCGCACCCGATGTTGTGAGCCTGTGCAACGGTCTCAAGTTCGGCAAAGGCGGGCCGATACCTACGACGAGCGCAAGGAGTTCCCTGCCCGGGATGGCCCGGCGAGACCACCTTGCCCATCGAGGACCGACCCATGCCTGCAACACCGACGCTGAAGAATTTTGCCCGCGGCTTCACTCTCGTCGAGATGCTCGTCACGATCGCCATCGTGGGCATCATCGCGTCGGTGGCGATGCCCTCGTACAACGCCTACGTGACGCGCTCGCGGGTGCCCGCCGGCCTGGATGGCCTGAGCGCCTACGCCACCCGCATGGAGCAGCGTTTCCAGGACACCGGCAGCTACGCCAACGCCGGCGCCTGCGCCGTCGCGCTGCCCGCAGCCACCAACTACACCTTCAGTTGTGCGCTCGCCGACGCCGGCCGCCAATTCACCGCCACCGCTACCGGCGACGGCAAGTTGAGCGGCTACGTCTACACCATCAATCACCAGGGTGTGCGCCGCACCACCGCGCACCCCGCTGGCACGCCGGCCGGCAACTGCTGGAGCTCGAAAGGCAAGGTATGCGACAGCTGAGCTTGAGCACGCGCCAAGCGCGTGGCCTGACCTTGATCGAACTCATGGTGGCGCTGGCGATCGGGGCTTTCCTGGCGATGGCAGCCGGCCCGTTTTTTGGCGACTACGTCAGCAACTCGCGGCTGCGTGAAGGTGGCAACACGGTCTACGGCGAGGCCATGTTTGCGCAGAGCGAAGCCATCAAGCGCAACGGCGTCGTGCGCCTGTCGATCGACGGCACATCGATGCGCATGATCGACCGCACCACCGGCGTCGACGGCCCGCTGATCCGCGAAAGCACGCTGTCCGGCAACGTCATTGCCTCGCCCGCCGTCGTGCTCGACTTCGGCAGCGACGGCCGCCCGGCGCCTTTTGGCACCTCGGTGGCGACGAATCTGGTCAACCCTGGCATGACCTGCTCGAGCGAGACCCGCTGCCCAGGCTTGCGGGTCGACGCGGGAGGTGCGATCCGGCTGTGTGGCAACCACTTGTCGGGGTGTGATTGATGTTCAAAGCGACGTTCAAAGCGACGTTCAAAACGACGTCCAAAGCGATGCCCAACGCGATGTTCAGGGCGCAGGCGCGACCGGCCCTGGGTCAACACACGATGACGATGTCGCGGCACGCGCGCGGCATGGGTCTTTTTGACGCCCTCATCGCGCTGGCGATCCTGTCTTTCGGGATGCTCGGCCTGACGCGGTTCCAGGGCCGGATGGTCACGCAGACCACCGAGGTCCAGGCGCGCAGCCTGGCCGCGCAGGCCGCCGACGAGTTGCTCAATACCGCGCTCGTGGATGTCGACAACGCGGCCTGCTACACGTGGCCGGCAGCGGGTGTCTGCGCGAATGCCGCCGCCCGCGGCAGTACCGCCACCTGGGCCTACCGCGCCACGTCCACCATGCCCGGCACGACCACCAGCGCGGCGACGCTGGACAACGGCCGGCTCACGGTGGTCCTGACCTGGACCGGCAAGGATTCGCAGGAACAACGCCGGCTCGAGGCGGCCACCGATGTCCGCCCCTAACTCAACACCTCAGCGTCAACTGGACGCGCATCACGCGCAGCGCGGCGTGTCGCTGATCGAGTTGATGGTCGGCATCGTCGTCGCGCTGCTCGTCGGCCTGGCCGCGTCGGGCAGCGCGATGATGTTCAGCGCGTCGCAGCGCCAGGGTGTCGGCACCGGCGGCGTGGCGATGAATACGGCGACCGTGCTCGCCGCGGTGAAAAACGACATCACCGCCGCAGGTCTGGGGTTCTTTGGCGACTCGCGCTTTCTCTGCGACCGGCTCAACCTGAGCATCGCTGCCGCGCCGATATTGGACGGCGCCCAGTTCACGCCGATCGAAGTCACCCGCGGCGCCACCGCCGACACGCTGGACCTGGTCTACGGCTCGCGTGTCGAGTCGGGCACCAATGTGCTGGTGAATGCGCTGTCCGACGCGACCCAGGCCGAGCTGATGTCCTATCTGCCGGTGGTCGTCGGCGACGCGGTGCTGCTCGCGCCGCCAGCGCCGGGCGACGCCTGCACGGTGCGCACCGTGACCCAGAACACCGCGTCCACCGACGAGGCCGAACAACTCTTGCAGTTTGCCGCCGCCGGCAAACATAACGGCGCCATCTTCGGCCTGGCGCCGAGCTACGCCGAACAAAGCCGCGTCACGCTGCTCGGCCAGGTGCTGTGGAACCGCTACCGCGTCGTCGCCGGCAACCTGGTGCTCGAGCGCCCGCTGGACGGCACCTCGGCGATCCTGGTGCGCAACGTGGTCGGCTTTCGCATCCAGTACGGCGTTACCGCCGCGGCAGCGGGCTCCACCGCACTCGAAAGCTGGGTCGACCCGGACGGCATCTGGGCCAATATCAGCAGCGCCAATATCGCGCGGGTGCGCGCCATCCGCATCGGCGTGATCGTGCAAAACCCGCAGCGCGAAAAGGCCGATCCGACCAGCGGCAATTGTGTCGCCACTGAGACCAAACCAACGCTGTTTGGTGGTGCAGAAGAAAACCTCGGCAACGCCGACTGGAACTGCTTTCGCTACCGCACCGCCACCGTCGTCGTGCCGCTGCGCAATGTCGTGATGGGGCTGCGGTGAAAACACACCAACTCAAATCGAGAGGCCAGCGTGGCGTGACCATGCTCGTGGTGCTGGTGCTGATGACAGTGATGCTCTTCGGCGCGCTGGCGCTGGCGCGCATGACCGAGATCGGCTCGATGGCCGCGGGCAACTCGGCCTACCGCGAAGCCTCGCTGCAGGCTTCGGAAATCGGCCTGAATACCGCCTTCGCCGCGGTGCGGGCGATACCCGTGCTGAACGAAAACGATGCCGCCGGTGACTGGTACTACTCGCAGACCCACGCCGCCGATACCAACGGCCTGCCAACCGTCGATTGGAACGCTGCGCCGAGCGTGGCGATGGGCGCCTACACCGTGCGCTATGTCGCCGAGCGCCTATGCACCGTCGCGGTGGTCGCCAACCCGCTGCGTGAATGCCTGGTCAAGCAGGTACCGGTGACGAAGTCGGCACGCGACGGTGTCGAGGAACTCGACCCGCCCAACTCGCGCCAGTACCGGGTCACGATCCGGGTCACCGGCCCCAAAGACACCACCACCTTTGTGCAAGCCCTGCTCACCAAGGGCTAAAGAGGGTGTGAACACACCCTTTGCGCCACCAGCGTCGACCGGAGATCCGATGAAAGCCATCCTTCAGTTTGTGACTTCGGTGCTCGCGCTCGGCGGCCTGCTCGCCGGCGCGACATCGCACGCCACCAGCATCGCCGAGCTGCCGCTCAAGGCCAGCGTGCTGGCCAAGCCGAATATCGTCTTCGGCATGGACGACTCGGGGTCGATGGACGCCGAGGTCATGGTCGACGGCACCTTTCAGGCCTGGGCCTATTTCAGCACCAGCAACGCGACGCTCTATCCTGGCGGCGCACTGCGCACCGGATCGGGCAGTGGCGAGAGACCGAACCTGTACCTCTTCCCCAACGGCACCGGCACCGGCAACCGGGTCTACGGCGACAGCGCCGGCGCGGTGGCCGCGCCGCCGATCCCCGAGGTCGCCTGGCTGCGCTCGGCGGACTTCAACCCGCTCTACTACAACAGCCTGAAGACCTACACCCCGTGGGCGCCGGGTTATGTCAGCGCCGCGCTGCGCACCTATGCCGCCGCCAGCCCCGGCGCGGCCAAGTCCCACCCGGCACTCGGCACCACCACGACAGCGCTCAATACCGACCTCACGAACAGCAGCACCGACTGGAAGTTCACTTTTTATCCCGGCATGACGATCCCGGCCGGCGCGACATCGATCACTTGCGGTTCGGGCAGCGCCGGCGCATTGCCTTATCTGGTGCCCACCGCGCGCCTGTCCTGCGCCGCGGCGGTCACTTACTACCCGGCGACATTCTGGAAAAAAGAAACCTGCGTCGTCAACGGCACGAGCTGCGTGACCAACTACGAAGGCAGCACCCTCAAGCGCTACGAGATCAAGGCCGGCAATACCTTTCCGTCCGGGCGCAGTTATACCGACGAGATGCAGAATTTTGCAAACTGGTTCACTTACTACCGCAAGCGCCGGCTGATGCTGGCCGCGGCGATGGGCGAGGTGCTCGAAAACGTCACCGGCCTGCGCATGGGTGTGGTCGCGTTCAACTCTCGCAGCGCACCGACGATGTACGACGCCGACGCCGTTTTGCCTTCGGCCAACGGCCAGGTGGTCGCCGGCCGGTTCTACACCAACGAAGGCAGTGGCGGCACGCCGACCCACGCCACGATGGCCTATATCCGCGGCCAGTTCGACACCAACACCGGCATCATCCAGTACGCCTGCCAGCGCAACGCGATGTTCGTCATCACCGACGGCTTTGCCAACGATTCGTCGGTCACGCCGCCAACCTACGCCGCCGCGACCTACGGCGCTGGCGCGCCTTACACGACCACCGCCGCCGGCTCGCTGGCCGACAAGGCGCTGGCCTATTTCACGCTGCGCCTGCGGGAGACGACGAGCCCGCTGGTTGCCGGCAAGGTGCCGCTGGGCAACCAGAGTGTGAGCAACCCCGACCCGAACAAGAACCTGCACCTGAATACCTACGCCGTCACGCTGGGCATGAAGGGAACCTTGTGGCCGTCGGCAACCGACCCGTT
>JAYUSP010000183.1:0-6543 GCA_043755615.1 Betaproteobacteria bacterium | reverse complement strand
CGATTTTCGGCACCAACATCGAGTGGATCGTCGGCGGCCAGGGTTTGTGGTCGGCGTCCCGCGGCAGCCTGGACCCCGAGGGTGTGCGCCTGGGGCGCGAACTCGGCCCGACCCTGATCCGCTGGCCCGGCGGTGGCTTCTCCGACGCCTACCAATGGCGTGACGGTATCGGGCCCCGCGAAAAACGCCCGACGACGCCGCACTATCCCAAAGGCCCTTCGTCCAAACATGACTTCGGCACGCCGGAGGTCGCCGAGTACGCCAAGGCAGTCGGCGCTGAACTGCTGTTGACCGTCAACGTCGGCTCTGGAAACGCCGCCCAAGCTGCCGACTGGGTGCGCTACATGAACAAGGATGTCGGTCCGCGGGTCCGGCTTTGGGAGATCGGCAACGAGCTCTACATGAAGGACGACTTCTCGGGCGGCCACATGAACGCCGACAAATACGCACGCGAATTTCTGTCCTTCGCGGCGGCGATGCGCGCGGTCGACCCCGACATCCGGTTGGGGGGCATCGGGGGCTTGAACTACGGGCCTTACCGCTTCATTGCCGACGATCGCTGGAGCGAGACAGTGCTGCGCGCGGCCGGCGCGCAAATGGACTTCTTCGCCGTCCACAACGCTTACGCACCGGTCGTGATCGGGGTCGGCAAAGGTGTCGACCCGCGCTCGGTCTACGCCGCGATGCTCGCCGCACCGGTCAATATCGAGGCCAACCTGCGCGATCTTTCGCGCCTGATTGCCAAGTACGAAAGTCCGGCACGTCCGATCTCGATCGCGGTCACCGAATGGGGCCCGATGTTTCACGCCCTGCCCGACAGTCCTTGGGTCGATCATCCAAAGACGATGGGCTCGGGCCTGTTCGTCGCCGAGACGCTGAACGTCTTCCTGCGCAACCCGCGCGTGGAAATCGCGAACTTCTTCAAGCTCTCCGACACCACCTTTCTCGGCTGGCTCGGGCGCAAGGGCGAACAGTGGTTGCACACCGCGCCGTCGGAAGTTTTCCAGCTGTACCGCAAGCACCTCGGGCGCAACCTGGTGCAGACCAACGTCAGCGGCCCGACCTACTCGGCCCCGGGCCTGGGCGTGGTGGCCGCGGTCGAGCGCGCGCCGCATGTTGACGCGGTGGCGTCGTACGACAACGGCCGGCTGGTGGTGATCGTCGTCAACAACAGCGAAACCGAAACGCTCGAAGGCCGCCTGACGCTGAAGGGAATTTCGACTTACGGTGCCGCCAAAGCCACGGTCCTGCATGCCGACGGCTTCGATGCCCATGCCGGGTCGGAGCTGCCGAAGATTCCCGGGCTCCAATGGGCCAAACAAGTCGACCTCGGCCGCTTTGGCCGCGGCGCGCCTTCAGAGATCAAACTCGTTCAAGAAGGCCTGGCACCGGGCGCCCGCGAGGCAACGGGCCGCAGCACGCTGAGTTATCGCCTGCGGCCGCTGAGCGTCTCGGTCCTGAGCTTCGAGCAGGCCCGCCCTTGAGCTGCGGACGCGACGACCCTGCCGCCGGCCCGGGCAGGGCTCGATGATCGCCGGCGCGATGGCGCTGCCGGCTCTGGGGTACGGCAAGGGCAGCGCGGTGTTCACTCCCGAAGGCACCCGGCTCACCGATCTGTTGAATGGTTATGGCGCCGTGTTCATGGGCCATTGTGAAGACACGATCGTCGCGGCCGTGAAGGCACAAGCCGATCGCCTGTGGTCGTGCGGCCGCTGTCCCACCGAAATCTTCGACGCCGCGTCGACGGCGGTGCAGGCCTTGTTGCCGGGTGACCTGCAGTTTGCGGGCTTCTACTCGACGGGCATGGAAGCTGCCGAATTTGCGATGCGGGTGGCGGCCCGCCACACCGGACGGCGCGAGTTTGTCGCCTTCAGTCGCAACATGCATGGCAAATCGGCTGCGACCGCCGCGCTGAGCTGGCCGAATACGGCGGTCGGCTTGAACGGCATCCACAGCCTGCCCTATGTCGATGTCGCCGACGAAGACGAGGTTCTCGCCGGCCTGGCGCGGCACCTCGCGGCCCATCCGGTAGCAGCGGTTTTTGTCGAGCCGATCCAGGGGTCGAACAGCGGGCATGCCGGCAGCCCGCGCTTCCATGCCGACTTGCTGGCGCTGTGCCGACGCCATGGCGCGCTGTGTGTCTTCGATGAGATCCTCACCGGCCTGTACCGCACCGGCCCGCTGTTTGTGGCCGCCGAGTTGCCGGCGCTGCCGGACATCATCCTGTTCGGCAAATCGATGGGCAACGGTTTCCCGGTGTCGGCGGTCGCGCTGCAGGTCGACATCGCCGTCACCGACGACTGCCTGCCGGGCAGCACCTTCGCCGCCAACCCGTTGGCCTGTGCGGCCGTGCTGGCAACGCTGCGCTTGATGCAGTCAGGCGACCTGACGTCCCGGATTCGCGCCATCGAAGCCGTCGTCCGCAGACGATTCGCCGGCCTCGGCGTCGACGGCTTCACCCTGCGTGGCCGTGGTGCGCTGTGGCTGCTTGAACTTGCGCCATCGGCAGACTTCGGTGCCGTGGTGCGCCAGGCGCTTGGCGCCGGCGTCCTGATCGGCGGCGCTGCCCGGACCGCCCGGCTGTTGCCGGGCGCGATGATGGACCTGGGCGAGCTTGACCGCGCCTGCGCGGTGATCGCCGCGGCCTGCATGCCGGCCCATGCGCGGCCCGAAGATGCCGCCGCCTTGCCATGAAACGTCGGCTGTACATCTTCGGCATGCAGAACTTCGCCGAGATGGCGCACTACCTCTTCAGCCAGGAGAGCGACTACGAGATCGCCGGCTTTCTGGCCGATGCCGCCTACCTCGACCGCAGCAGTTTTCTCGGGCTGCCGGCGGTCGCCTACGAGCGTTTCAAAGAACAGGTGGCGCCTGAAGATGCCGATGTCTTCGTGGCCATCGGCGTCGGCAAGATCAACACCTTGCGCGCGCAGAAGGTCGATGACATCGCGGCGGCCGGTTATCGGCTGGCGTCCTTCGTCAGCCCATCGGCACGGGTTCCAAGAGGGCTGGTGATCGGCCCCAACACGATGATCATGGACCAGGTCAATATCCACCCGCAAGTCGTGATCGGTCGCAACACGGTGATCTGGAGCAACTCGCGCATCGCGCTGAAAGCACGCATTGGCGACCATGTCTGGATCACCTCGGCGGTGATCGGCGACTCGAGCCAGGTCGGCGACTTCAGCTTTGTCGGCCTGAATGCCACGATCGCGCCGTTTGTCAACGTCGGCAGCCACAACCTGATCGGCGCGGCGGCGCTGATCTCGAAGGACACGCGCGACTATCAGGTCTTCCGCGGCGTCAAGAGCACCGCGTCAGCGGTCTCCAGCCTGCGCCTGCGCAATATCGAGATCATCCGTTGATCGTCGCGCGCTGGCCGAGCAACTCGGCCGCAGACTGCCCCTGCTGCAGCGCCTGCGCGATATGCAGCATGTGCGGCCGCGCCCGTGCCGCAAGCCCGCCCAGCGTGGCCGCATCGAGCACCTCGTTGTCGGTCTGCAGGGGCGGGCGCCAGCCGCGGTAAAAGCAGGCCACGCCGGCGTGTTCGAGCGCCGGCACGACATGCTCCATATGTCCGGCATGGAAAAAAAACACCGGGCTCGCCGTCGCGGCCCGATGCAGGATCGAGTACGAATAAAGGTTCCAGAAAAAAACATACTCGGCGCCGATCAACTGTTCGACATAGTCGGCGTAGGTCGGTGCCGCGCGAAGGTCGACCCCCGCGACCCCGGCGAAGCGGCCCTGCAGATCGGCGATGAGTGTGGCCGGGGCCACCAGCAGCGCGCGCCTGCCGGCACGCAGCGTTTCGCGCAGCCGGCGCTCGACGACCGTGCCGAAACCCGGCCCCTGCAGGCGCTGCTGCAGATCGAGGTCGACGCGCGACAGCACAAACATCCAACAGCGATCTGGCGCCGGCGTTGTCGGCGCGGCCGGCTGCTCGGCGGGCTGCTCGGTCGGCTGCGCAGAGGACCCGCCGCGGTACTGCACCCAGCGCAGACCCGGTGGCGGGCGGGCAGCGTCGATGGACGCCGGGTACAAGTGCACCACCCCGGCCAGCGACTGGCGCACGAGATACAGACGACAGCACGCCAGCGCGGTGATCAGCGCGACAACCACCCGCGACCGCGCCGGCAGTTGTGTGCGCAGAAAGTCGAACAGCCTGATTGACCAGGGCCAGCGCAAAAGCCCGATGAAGGGGTCGCTCGTATAGAGGCGCACCGATCGACGGCGCAGGTCGCTCAGGATCGTGCGCAGGCTGCGCACGCCGATTTCGCGCCCGGCAAACAGCAACAAGTAGGCCGAGAAAAAGACCACCGTATCAGGCTCGAGGTCGACGATGGCGGCCCGCAGCTCACGCAGTGACGCGTAGCTGCGCAAGTCACGATGTCGGCCATCGGCCAGTGCCGGGAGCAACGACGGCGGCAGCAACAGGGTGGTCCGGTCGTCGGCGAGCGGCGCTTGCAGGCCCTGAACAAAACTCATCGCCGCGCCAAGCTCGCCGTAGTCCGACGAGACGATCACCATCAGTCGCAAACCCTCACTCCCCGGTAGCCAAGACGCCCCTGCGGGCCGGCGCGTTCAATTCGGCTGGCTGCCATCGCCGCTCGCCTGGCCGATCGCTTGATCGATCGCTTGATCGATCGCTTGCCCTATCGCTTGCCCGATCGCTCTTCCGATGCGGTCGGCCACCGCCGGCTCGCGGCTGGCCAGCCCCAAGCGCAGCGCTTCAAGGCCGGCCAGCATCGACTGCGTGCTTTGGTCGTCGCCGAGTTCGCTGGCGCGCCGGTGGCTGCGCGCGGCGGCCTCGGCTTCGCCGAGCAGCAACTGGCAGACCGCGAGATCGGCCCAGGCCCAGCGGTCGGTGCGCCGCTCACCCTGCAGTTGGCGCTGGATGGCGCCGATCGCGCGCTGCAGCGCAGCGGCCTGGTCAGCCACGCTGCGCTGGCCTTGCAGCAGCGGCAAGGTGATCGCGTTGACCAGGCTGTAGCTGCTGTTCAGGTCGAGGCGGTCTGACTCTTCGAGTGCACGCCCGCGCTCGAAGCTGGCCTGCGCATCATCGCCGCGGCCGGCACGGCGCTGGTTGCCGCCGAGCATGCCGAGAAGATCGGCCAGTTCGCCGGCGAGCAAACGTTCGTTGCTGCCCGCGCGACCGCTGCCGGCCAGCAGCGTGGCCTGCAAGGGTGACGCGTCGACCGCGGCCACGGCGTCGGCCAGCGCCGCGATCGCAGCGTCCACATCGCCGTCTTCGCGCGCGTCCTTGGCTTCTTCCTTGCGCACTTTCAGGCGCGCGATGAGGCCGTCGAAGTCGGCCGGTGCCAGCGCTGCGGCGACGCCGCGCAAGGCCTGGCGCTTTTCGGCAACATCTTCAGCCAAGTCGGCGCGTTTCTCGCGCCGCGCCCAACGCCTGACCTGCGAAGCGAGCATCTCGAACTGCGCCAGGCGCTGGCTGTCGGCGCCGATTTCGGCCGTGCTCCAGCGCCGCGTCAGGTACAGCCAGGCGGCCAGCCGGCGCTCTGCCGCGGCGGCGCCGGCTTCTTCGGCGAGCTCGCGGTTGACCTCGTGAAAGAGCACCGGCGACAGCCCCGTGCTCTGCTGGTCGTCGCTGTCCAGGATATTCGCGCCGCGCACCAGTTCGTCGACCAGCGGCAACGCGGCCGGCTGCGCCTGGCGGTCGATGGCTTCGCCCACGGCGCGAAAGACAAAGCCGACCTCGCCGTTGCGATGCGCCGCCAGGCTGGCCTCGAAACGATCGATCATCTCGGCAAAACCGCTGCTGTCGCCAGGCTTGCAGCGGTAAGGCACCGGCTTGAACAGGCGCCACATCTGCCGCACATGCGGTGCAACGTTAGCGGTCTCGCCGGCCAGGGCTGCAGCGCCGTCGACAATGTGCACCGCGCCCAGCGGGTTGGTCGCCAGGCGCACGCCGGCCTCGAACATCACGTTGGCGCGCAGCTCGGTCCAGTCGACGATGCACAGGTCGGTCAGGCGGATCGCCTCGAACAGCGTCTGCGAGACCAGCCGCGGTGTCGCGACATCGAGCAGGCGCGCCAGGCGCGGACGCACGTCGGCATCGGCACCGCTTTTCAGCGCATGCTGCTTCAGCCTCGCCGGCAGTTGCACCGCCAGGTGCTCGCGCCACTGTTTCTGGCTGTAGGCCGCCGAAAACGGGCACAGCACCAGCGCACGGTCGGTATAGCGCACGGGTTTGTAGGCCGCCGACTCGACACCGATCTGGCGCACCGCGTCAAATGCCGGCAAGTCCAGGTAATGCGGCAGGTCGGCGAGCTCGCGCAGGCCATGGCGCAGCTTGACGCCGAGCAGGTCCCAAGGTTGCTGACCCTGGCCTTCCTTGGCCTGCGCCGCGGAATGCGCCGACAGGTTGAGCGATTGCAGGTTGAACGGCACCAGAAGTTCACCGCCCACGACATAGTCGCCGCCAACGCTGGCCAGCGTGACGCCGCGCCGGGCGACCGCGCGCACACCGAGCAAGAAGGCCACGCCGGGGTCGAAGCCGGTGAGGTCGAAGACCGCGACATCGGC
>JAYUSP010000182.1:0-6559 GCA_043755615.1 Betaproteobacteria bacterium | reverse complement strand
ACGATGCGATTGACGCGCTGCCCGATGGTTTTGCGCTGTTTGATGGCGAAGACCGCCTGATTCTGTGCAACCAACGCTACCGCGAGATTTACCGCGATTCAGCGCCGGCCCTGGTGCTGGGCACCCGTTTTGAGGCGATCCTGCGCTACGGCCTGGCCCGCGGCCAGTTCCCACAGGCGCTGGGGCACGAGGAGGAGTGGCTCGATGACCGGCTCTATCGACACCGCCACCCGGGCCCGCCGATCCTGCAGGAGCTCGCGGGCAACCACTGGCTGCGCATCGACGAACGCCTGACCCGCGACGGTGGCGTCGCCGGCGTGCGCACCGATGTCACCGAACTCGTGCGCCGCGAGCAGGACCTGCAACGCCTGAATTCGCAGCTCGACAAGGCTAACGTTCAACTTGAGGTGCTGTCGGACACCGACAGCCTCACCGGCATCGGCAACCGGCGCAAGTTCGATCGCCGCCTCGCCGAGGAATGGCTACGCCTGGTGCGTATGGGTCATCCGCTGGCGATGGTGCTCATCGATGTCGATCACTTCAAACGATTCAACGACCGCCACGGCCACCAGGCCGGCGACGACGCGCTGCGCCGTGTCGCCGCGCTGTTGCGCGGGAGCGCGCCGCGGGCGATGGACCTGGTCGCGCGTTACGGCGGCGAGGAGTTTGTGCTGCTGCTGCCCGCCACCGATGCCGATGGCGCGATGCTCGTCGCGCAGCGCTGCCTGGCCGCCGTGGATGCCGCAGCGATCGAACATGCCGACTCCACGGTGGCTGCACATCTGACGATCAGCATCGGCGTTGCCGTCGCTCAACCCGGGCCCGGTGCCGGCAACGCCCAACAATTGATACGGGCTGCGGACGCTGCGATGTACCGCGCCAAAAACGATGGCCGGCATCGGATCGCGCGCGGTTGAAGCCGGCAGCAATATCCTGGGTCGTCGTCGGCCTGGCGTATGGGCTATCGTCCGGCATGCCCCAGCTCGACGCGCCGCAGGCGCTGAAAATTGCCGTCATCGGTGCCGGCCCGGTGGGGCTGGCGCTGGCCCTGCTCGGCGCACGCTGCCTGCCGCATTGCGAGCTGACGATCTTTGACGCGCGCTCTTTGGCGGCGCCGATCCCCGGCGACACCCGCACGCTGGCGTTGGCCCTGGGCAGCGTGCAACTCTTGCAGCGCCTGGGCGCCTGGCCGGCCGCAGCAGCGCAGCCGATCACCGCCGTGCATGTCTCGCAGACGCCACCGAGTTGGGGGCGGCAGGCCGAACTGCTGCTGACTGCCGCCGACCAAGGTGTCGACAACTTCGGCGCGGTGCTCGCCTACGGGCCGCTGGTGGCGACTTTGCAAACCGCCTGGGCCGACGCCGCCCAGGCCGAGCCGGCACGGCTGCACAGCCGCTTCGGCATGCCGGTGGCGGCGCTGAAAAATGTTGACGGTGGGGTCGAGGTCGACGCCGGTGTGGTCGACCGGTTCGACCTCGTCGTCGTCGCCGAAGGCGGCGTCTTTGCCGACCAGGCGCGCAAGGCGTTGACCCACGACTACCAGCAGACGGCATGGGTCGGCAACGTCACGCTCGCGGGCGCGACCGCGGGCCTGGCGATCGAGCGCTTCACGCGCCACGGGCCGGTGGCGTTGTTGCCGCTGCCGGCGCTGCGCGCGTCGTCGAGCGACCGCGATGCTGCGGCGGCGTCGGTAAATTACAGCGATAACGGCAGCGATATCGGCAGTGACCCCGTCAGTGACCCCGTCAACGATATCGGCAGCCGTATCGGCAACGATGAAAGCAGCGTGCGCGCCGCGCTGGTCTGGTGTGCCGACAGCCGCGACGACCCGGTCGCCGGGCTCGACGATCAGCAGCGCATCGTGGTCCTGAACTCGATCCTGCCGGCAGCCGCCGGGCGCATCACCGGCATCTCGCGCTTGAAAAGATTCCCGCTCGGGCTGAACGCCGAACGCAGCCTGGTCGACGGCCGCCAGGTGCGCATCGGCAATGCCGCGCAGACCCTGCATCCGGTTGCCGGCCAGGGCCTGAACCTGGGCCTGCGCGACGCTTACGCACTCGTGCAAGGCTTGCGTTTTGGCGCTGACGTCGATACCGCGCTGCGGCGTGTTGAATGGCAACGTGCGCCAGACCGCTGGAGCATGATCGCGGGCACCGATTTTCTGGCGCGCAGTTTTACCTGGCAACTGCCCGGCCTGGCCACCGCGCGCGGGCTGGCGCTGGCCGCGCTCAACGCCGCGCCGCCGCTCAAACGCGCACTGGCGCGGCAGATGATGTTTGGCTGGCGCTGAGCTTGAGCGTTAGCCCACGACCTTGAGAAAGAGGTCCCGGTCGGGCGCAAAGTTGGCATACAGCGGCAGCAGCGCGCCGCCGAGCGCGCGCGCATCCGAGCCGATCGTGCCGGCAAGCAGCTTCGGCCGCGCGACGCCCTCCCAGCTGTAGCGCACCAGCGCCGCTTCGGTGCGCGCCAGCAGCTCGACCAGCAGATCGCGGCTGATCGAGCCGTCGAGGATCACATCGTCGAGGTCGAGCAGGCAGGCCGCCGTATTCACCGCCTGCGCGATGGCGGCCCCGGCCTGGTCGAGCCATTGCATCGTGAACTGCCGCCAAGGTGCTTGCAGCGCGCGGTGGTCGGAAGCGGCAGCGACATCGAGCCCGGCGGCGCCGTAAAGCTGCTCCAGGTTGAGCAGCGAAGCCACGCTGAGCAGTTGTGCCGGCGGGGTGTCGCGGTCGCTCTTGGCCAACCACAACGGCAGCGAACCGATCGCGCCGGCGTTGCCGCTGAGGCCGCCGCGCAAATGACTGTCGAGCACCAGGCCGCCACCGATGAAGGTATCGACGAAGACGTACAAAAAACTCTTCACGCTGCGGCCACGGCCGGCGACAAGTTCGGCCACGCAGGCTGCCGCGGTGTCCTTGATCAGCTCGACCGGCAGCTCGGTCAGGCGGGCGACTTCTTCGCGCAGGTCGATGCGGTTCCACTTGTCGGCGACAGCCGCCGGAAAACCCAGCAACTGCTGCCAGCCGCCCATCGCCAGCGGCGCGGCAATGCCGATGCCCTGCACCCTTTCGCGCTGCTCGGGGCCGAGCTTGCGGCGGATCTCCTTCAAGCGCAGGGCGATCTCGGCGAGCAGTACATCGGGGTCGGCAAAGCGGTAGTCCAGGCTCCAGCGCTGACGCGCGCTGCCAGTGAAATCAACCAGCAGCACGTCCATGCTGCGGCGGCCGATCTTGACGCCGATGGCATAGGCGCCGTCGGGGTTCAGCCGCAGCGGCACCGAAGGCTGGCCGACCTTGCCACGTTGTGGTTCGCCCTTGAGCAACAGGCCGTCGTCGAGCAGGCGTTTGCTGATCAGCGAGATCGACTGCGCGGTGAGCTTGGTCAGGCGCGCGATATCGGCGCCGGGCATCGCACCATGCAGCCGGATCGCCTGCAATACGACGCGTTCGTTGTACTGGCGCAGGCCGCCCTGGCTGGAGCCGCGCGGCTCGAGGTGCGACGCCGCGGCGTCGCGCGAATTCATGCAGCCCCTGCTCGCGTGCCGCGCCGGATCAAGCCAGGCACTCCGCCGGGATCGCTTCCGGCGGCATCGCGCCGGTCATCACCGCCAGGGTGTCGCTCATGGATCAGGCCGATCACCGGCTGGCCCTGGGCGTGGGCGCCGCCCACGGCCCGCAGTGCGGCGGCGAGCAGGGTCTTCTTCAGCATCGTGGGGTCTCCTCGGGATGCGGGGTGGGTGGGCCACGCAGTGCGCGGCGGACGGGAACAAGAGCAAATGTCGGTGGCGTCCATTAATAAATCAAGTAGATTGATTAATGGTTCTCCCGATGCCGCCGACGCGCCGCGTCGGCGATGCTTGCGGCGGCGGCAAATCTCCCGCCGCCGACGACTCGGTGAGGACTTTCAACGTGATCGTGGTCAGTGGCGAAGCCTTGATGGATGTATTTGCGGCTGGCGACACCGCGACCGGCCTGATGCTCGACGCGCGCATCGGCGGCAGCCCGTTGAACGTCGCCACCGGGCTGGCACGGCTGGGCCAGCCGGCAGCCTTTTTTGGCGCAATCTCGAGCGGCTTTCTTGGCGACCGCCTGCTCCATGCACTGCATGCCGAAGGCGTCGACACCCGCTGCACGGTGCGCAACGCGGCGCCGACGACGCTCGGCCTCGTCGGACTGGATGCCGCCGGAGTGCCGAGTTATGCGTTTTACGGCGCCGACGCCGCGGATCGGCAACTGCCGCTGTCGGCAGTCGATCTGGTGCCGGCGGCGGCGGCATACCACTTCGGCTCCTATGCGATGGTCGTCGAACCGGTGGCGTCGGCGCAGCGCGCGCTCGTGGAGCGTGAATGCCGGCGCAGCGTGATCGCCTACGACCCGAATATCCGGCTCAACGTCGAGCCCGATCTGCAACGCTGGCGCGACACGCTGGCCTGGATGTTGCCGCGCACCCACCTGCTCAAGATCAGCGACGAAGACCTTGGCCTGCTCTACCCCGGCGCCGATATCGGCGCGCTGGCCGCGCAGTGGCTCGCCGCCGGCGTGGCGCTGGTGGTCGTCACCCGCGGCGCACAAGGCGCCTGGGCCTGGACCGCGACGCAGCATGTCGCCGCAGCGCCGGTCGCCGTCGACGTCGTCGACACGGTCGGCGCCGGCGACAGTTTTCAGGCCGCCTTGCTGGCCGCCCTGGCCGAGCGCGGCCTGCTCAACGTTTCGGCGATAGGAGCGTCGGCGGCAGAAGGGATCGAAGCGAAACGGGTGGGGCGAGAGCCCAGTTTGTCGCCGGACTCGAGGCGCGTCCCCGTAGGTACGCAACGAGAAGCCGGTGCAAAGTGGGACTCGCCGCCGCCCGTTGCAGCCGATTCCCTTCTGCCGCCCACACTCCTGGGCACGATCGACACCCCGGCGCTGACCGCGGTGCTGCAGTTCGCCACCCGCGCCGCGGCCATCACCTGCTCGCGCCGTGGTGCCGACCTGCCGCTGCGGGCCGGGCTGGGTTGAGCACCGACCACCGGGCTCACCAGGTCTCCAGCCACGGCCGCAGATCCATCTCGTGGGTCCAGGCGCATCGCGGCTGGCAGTGGAGTTGCCAGTAGGCATCGGCAATCGCATCCGGGTCGACGATGCCGGCCTGCGCTTTCAGCGCGTAGCGCTGCGGAAAGTTCTGCGCAATGAAGGCGGTATCGATCGCGCCGTCGATGACCACATGCGCGACGTGGATGCCCTGCGGCCCGAGTTCGCGCGCCATGCTCTGCGCGGTGGCACGCAAGGCATGTTTGGCAGCTGCAAACGCGGCGAAGCCGGCGCCGCCGCGCAGGCTCGCGGTGGCGCCAGTGAACAGCAGCGTGCCGCGGCCGCGTGGCAGCATCACGCGCGCGGCTTCGCGGCCAACCAGGAAGCCGCCGAGCGCGGCCATCTCCCAGACCTTGCGATAAACACGCTCGGTGGTGTCGAGGACGGGCGAGCGCACGTTGCCGCCAACATTGAAGACCACCACTTCGAGCGGCCCGACCTCCGCTTCGATGCGCTTGAACAAAGCCAGCACCTCGTCTTCGCGGCGCGCGTCGCAGGGCCAAGCCAGCGCTTGCCCGCCCTCGGCCTGGATGCGCTCGACCAGCGGCGTCAACGCAGCCGCCGTGCGCCGGGCCACGCAGGCGATCAGCCCCTCGCGCGCAAAACGGCGTGCGATCGCGCCGCCGGTGGCGTCACCCGCGCCGACGACCAGCACCGCCTTGCGGGCTGCAGATGCGGCATCGCTCATTCGTTGGGCTCCTGACCTACATCCGCCGGTGTTGCAGCGCCGGCAACTGCTTGCGGACTTGTTTCAAACGTTGGACATCCAGGTCGGCGGTGACCACGCCGGCACCTTCTTCGCGCATCACGAGCACATCGCCCCAGGGGTCGACGATCATGCTGTGGCCCCAGGTGCGGCGGCCGTTTTCGTGGCTGCCGCCCTGCGCCGGCGCAAGCACATAACACTGGTTCTCGACGGCGCGCGCGCGCAGCAACAGCTCCCAATGCGCGCGCCCGGTGGTGTAGGTGAAAGCCGACGGCACGCAGACCAGGTCGCAGACACCGAGCGCGCGGTACAGCTCGGGGAAACGCAGGTCGTAGCAGACGCTCAGGCCCACGCGCAGGCCGGCGGCATCAAAGCTGACCGGCGCCGCCGCGCCGGCTTCGAGCACCCGCGCCTCGTCGTACTGCTCGACGCCATTGTCGAAGGCAAACAAGTGGATCTTGTCGTAGCGTGCGACCCGCTCGCCCTGCGGCCCGAAGACCAGGCAGGCATTGCGAACGCGGTCGTCGCGGCCGGCTTGTCTGATCGGCAGCGTGCCGCCGACGAGCCAGACCGCATGCGCCCGAGCGATCGCTGCCAGGCGCTGCTGGATCGGGCCGGCGCCGGCGTCCGCGAGGCCTTGTGCGTCCTCAGCATCTTCGGCAACCGCGAGCTTGTCGGTATCGCGGCGCCCGAGCAGGCAGAAATACTCGGGAAGCGCGACCAGCGCGGCGCCCTCTCGTGCAGCCTGCGCGACGAGCGTCTCGGCGGCATCGAGGTTGCGCGC
>JAYUSP010000181.1:0-6563 GCA_043755615.1 Betaproteobacteria bacterium | reverse complement strand
CGGCCTCAAGCGCCGCATCCATCGCCGCGGCAGCGACCTGACGACACAGGAGCGGCACCTGGCCGAGATCGCCAAAGCGCTGATCGGCCGGCCTGGCCTGGTGATGCTCGACGAGCCGGGTGCAGGCATGTCGGAGACCGAAACCGTACACCTTGAAAGTGTGATCCGCGGCATCCCCGCCTACTGCGGCGCGCAGGTTTTTCTGATCGACCACGATGTTGCCCTGATCGCCGCCTGCTGCGAAGAGACGATGGTGCTCGACTTCGGCAAGCTGCTCGCGCTGGGCCCGACTGCGCAGGTGCTGGCCGACCCCGAGGTGCGGCGCGCCTACCTCGGCGACTTCGAGGCGCTTGCAGCATGAAGCCGCTGGAGATCGACAACCTGGTCATGGTGCGCGGCACCAAGGCGGTGGTGCATGGCATCAAGCTGCGGGTAACGCCCGGCGCGATCACCGCCTTGATGGGGCCCAACGGCGCCGGCAAGACGAGCACCGTGCTCGGCATCGCCGGGGTCGTGGAGCCGGCGTTTGGAAAGATCTTGCTCGACGGCGTCGACCTCAAGGGGCGTGACCCCGACGCCATCCGCCGCCTCGGCGTGGCGACGGTTCCCGAAGGCCACCAGGTGCTGCGCGAGTTGACAGTGCGCGACAACCTGCGCGTGGCGGGCAGCGAGCTTGCGCGTGGTGACCTGGACGCGGCGATGCAGCGCACGCTGGAACTCTTCCCCGAGTTGCAGGCCAAACTGGCGCAGCCGGCGGGTGAGCTTTCGGGCGGCCAGCAGCAGATGGTGGCGCTGGCGCAGGCGCTGGTCGTGACGCCCAAGTTCCTGGTCGTCGATGAGCTCTCGTTCGGCCTTGCGCCGACGATCGTGATGCGGCTGGTGCCGGTCATCCAGCGCATCGCGGCCGGCGGCATCGGCGTCTTGCTGATCGAGCAGTTCACGCACCTGGCGCTGGCGCTGGCGAACCACGTTTATGTGCTGTCTCGTGGCAGCGTTTCGTACGACGGCGGGCCGGACAAGCTGCGCGCCGACCCGGCGATCCTGCACCGCGCCTATTTCCCGATCAGTGACCGCGAGGCCGTCGGCCTGGCCTAGAAGGAACCAAGATATGGACACCCGCGTCGTCAAGAAGAAGTTGGGCCTCAAAGACCGCTATGCCGCGATGACCCGCGGCCTGGCCTGGGAGACCAGCTACCAGCCGATGGACAAGGTCTTCCCGTACGACAAATACGAAGGCATCCAGATCCACGACTGGGACCAGTGGGAAGACCCGTTCCGGCTGACGATGGACGCCTACTGGAAGTACCAGGGCGAGAAGGAAAAGAAGCTCTACGCGGTGATCGACGCCTTTGCGCAGAACCACGGCGAGCTCAACGTCAGCGACGCGCGCTACATCAACGCGCTCAAGCTCTTCATCCAGGGTGTGACGCCGCTGGAGTACTACGCGCACCGCGGCTTCGCACATGTCGGGCGCCAGTTCACCGGGGCCGGCGCGCGGGTCGCGGCGCAGTTGCAGTCGATCGACGAGCTGCGCCACTTCCAGACCGAAACCCACGCCATCAGCCACTACAACAAGTACTTCAATGGCATGCACAGTGCGAACCACTGGTTCGACAACGTCTGGTACCTGTCGGTGCCAAAGTCGTTTTTCGAAGACGCCTTCAGCGGCGGGCCGTTCGAATTTTTGACCGCGGTGAGCTTTTCGTTCGAGTACGTGCTGACGAACCTGCTCTTCGTGCCCTTCATGTCGGGCGCGGCGCACAACGGCGACATGTCGACGGTGACCTTCGGTTTTTCGGCGCAATCCGACGAATCGCGCCACATGACGCTGGGCATCGAGTGCATCAAATTCATGCTCGAGCAAGACCCGGCGAATGTGCCGATCGTGCAGCGCTGGATCGACAAATGGTTCTGGCGTGGGTACCGGCTGCTGACGCTGGTGGCGATGATGCAGGACTACATGCTGCCCAAGCGTGTGATGAGCTGGAAGGAAGCCTGGGAGATGTACGCCGAGAGCAACGGCGGTGCACTTTTCAAGGATCTCTCGCGTTACGGCATCCGCGAACCCAAGGGCTGGAAGGACGCCTGCGAAGGCAAGGACCACATCAGTCACCAGGCCTGGGCCACCTTCTACCAGTACAGCCACGCAGCGGCGTTCCACACCTGGATACCCGGCCAGGACGAGATGCAATGGCTGGCGCAGAAGTACCCCGACAGCTTCGACCGCTACTACCGCGGGCGCTTCGAACATTGGGCCGCGGTCCACCGCAAGGAAGGCCGCTGGTTCAACCCGGGCCTGCCGATGTTGTGCCAGATCTGCCAGGTGCCGATGATGTTCACCGAGCCCGGTGACGCCACGCAGTTGTGCTTTCGCGAGACCAGTTACCACGGCATGAAGTACCACTTCTGCTCGAGCCACTGCAAGGAGATCTTCGACTTCGAGCCGCGCAAATACACCCAGGCCTGGCTGCCGGTGCACCAGATCTTTCAGGGCGCTTGTTACCCCGACGACATCAACCCCGCGTCACCCGGCGACAGCCCGGTGCGCGAAGTGCTGCGCTACTACGGCGTCAAGGGCGGGGCCGACAACGGCGACTTCTCGGGCAGCCCCGACAGCCGCAACTTCGCCGCCTGGCGTGGTGACAAACCCGTCGCCGGCGGGGTCAAATGATGAACGCCGCCGTGCCCGCCGACGGCCTGCTCAGCATCGGCGCGTACCCCTTGTGCCAAGCCGATACCGAAGACCGTTTTTTTGGCAACCGGCTGATCTACGTCGCCTGGGAAAACCACCTGATGTACGCGGCCCCGTTCTGCCTGCCGCTGCCGCCGACGCTGCCCTTCGGCGCGCTCGTGCGGGATGTCCTGCCCGAGCTGTACGGCGAGCATCCGGAGTTCGAGCAGATCGATTGGCAGCGCACCGAATGGTTCAACTCGGCGCAGCGTTTCAGGCCCGACTTCGGCAAGTCGCTCGAGCACCATGGCCTGGCCCACAAGTCACTCATCCGCTTCCGCACCCCGGCGCTCGAAGGCATCAAACGCAGCGTCGCGCCGGGGCGGCAGGCTTTCTGACATTGCCTGATGAGCTACCAACTCACCATCGAGCCTCTGGGCGCCACGATCGAGGTCGAGGACGGCCAGACCCTGCTTGACGCCGCCCTGCGCCAGGGCATCTACATCCCGCATGCCTGCGGTCACGGCTTGTGCGGCACCTGCAAGGTCGAGGTCATCGACGGCGAGGTTGACCACGGCGCGGCAAATCCTTTTGCGCTGATGGACTTCGAGCGTGAAGGCGGCAAGACACTGGCTTGTTGTGCAACGCTGCAAAGCGATGCCACGATCGAGGCCGATATCGACGAAGAGCCGGACGCTGAAATCATCCCGGTGCGCGACTTCGACACCACCGTCACGCGCATCGAGCGCCTCACGCCGACCATCAAGGGCATCTTCCTCAAGCTGCCGCAGCCGATCCACTTCCAGGCCGGCCAGTATGTCCAGGTGATGATTCCCGGCGTCGACGCCGGGCGGCCGTTTTCAATCGCCAATTCGCCGGCCCACGTCGCCGCCAGCGGCGAGATCGAACTCAACGTGCGCATCGTCGCCGGCGGGCCCGGCACCGCCTACCTGCATCAAACGCTGAAGGTCGGCGACCGGCTGCGCATCTCCGGCCCCTATGGACGCTTCTTCGTGCGCAAGTCGTCGCTGCTGCCGCTGATCTTCATGGCCGGTGGCTCGGGGCTGTCGAGCCCACGTTCGATGATTCTCGACTTGCTCGACAGCGGCAACCGGCAGCCGATCACGCTGGTCTACGGCCAGCGTTCGATCGACGAGCTGTACTACGACGCCGAGTTCCGCGATCTGGCCGCGCGGCATGCCCATTTCAGCTATGTGCCGGCGCTGTCCGATGCCGGCAGCGGCAGTGCCTGGAGCGGAGCGCATGGTTTTGTCCACGACGCCGCGAAAGCCCATTTCAACGCCAATTTCGCCGGCCACAAAGCCTACCTGTGCGGCCCGCCGGTGATGATCGAAGCCTGCATCGCCGCCCTGATGCAGGCCCGGCTCTACGAGCGTGACATCTACACCGAGAAATTTCTCTCGGCCGCCGACAGCGAGCAGCAGCGCAGCCCGCTGTTCAAGCGGGTCTGAAGGTCGGCCACGATGTTCTACGACAGCCGCCCCAAGGTCACCGTGCAGATCGAGCAGACCGGCGAGTGTTATCCCTGCGCGACCAGCGAAAGCCTGCTCGCGGGCATGTTGCGGCTGGGCCGCCGGGGCATCCCGGTGGGCTGTGTCAGCGGCGGCTGCGGCGTATGCAAGGTGCGCATCGTCGAAGGCAGCGTGAGCCCGCTCGGGCCGGTCAGCCGCGCCCATGTGAGTGTCGAAGAAGCGGCCTGCGGCTACACGCTGGCCTGCCGCGTGGCGCCGCTGGCTGCGGTGCGGCTTGAGGTCGCGGGCAAATTCAAGAAACCATTTTCAAAAGGGTTCGCCACGGTGGCGGGCCAGGTGTCTGGTGAACAACAAGGAGACTCATGATGGGTGTGATGCGAATCGGGCATGCCAGCCTGAAGGTGATGGACATGGCGGCCGCGTTGAAGCACTACGAAAACGTGCTGGGCATGAAGGTCACGATGCAGGACAAGGCCGGCAACGTCTACCTGAAATGCTGGGACGAGTGGGACAAATACTCGGTGATCCTGACGCCGTCGGACCAGGCCGGCATGAACCATGTCGCCTACAAGGTGCGTCGCGACAGCGATCTCGATGCGCTGCAGCAGAAGATCGAAGCCTTCGGCATCCAGACCAGCATGCTGCCCGAAGGCACCTTGCCGGCCACCGGCCGGATGCTGAAGTTCAACCTGCCCAGCAGCCACGAGATGCGGCTGTATGCGATGAAGGAATGTGTCGGCACCGATGTCGGCTCGAGCAATCCCGACCCCTGGCCCGACGATATCAAGGGCGCTGGCGCGCACTGGCTCGACCATGTCCTGCTGATGTGCCCGTTCGACCCCGGCCAGGCGCTGAACAAGGTCGCCGAGAACACCAAGTTCTTCATCGACGCGCTGGACTTCTTCCCGACCGAACAGATCACCGTCGGTCCCGGCGGCGCGTTCCAGCTGGCCTCGTTTCTGTCGTGCTCGAGCAAGCCACACGACATCGCTTTTGTCGGCGCGCCGACCGCCGGCATCCACCACCTGTCGTTCTTTCTCGACTCCTGGCATGACATCCTGAAAGCCGGCGATGTGATGGCCAAGAACAAGGTGCGCATCGACGTCCCACCCACACGCCACGGCATCACACGCGGCGAGACGATCTATTTCTTCGACCCTTCGGGCAACCGCAACGAAACCTTCGCCGGCCTGGGTTACCAGGCACAACGCGATCGGCCGTTGACGACCTGGACCGAAGACGAAGTCGCACGCAGCATTTTTTATCACACCGGGGTGCTGCCGGAATCGTTCACGTCGGTCTACACCTGACCCCGTCGCGCCGCGCCATGCCCTGTCGGGTCCGTCCCGGCTGGGCAGGGCAGGGCGGGGTCGGCCCGGCCGTCGGCCGGCCGGCCAAGCCATTGGATTGAATTGAAGCCATGAAACAGTTTCTGAATTTCATCGGCGGCGAATTTGTCGCCACCGGCAAGACCTTCGCCAAACGCACACCGGTCGACAACCACGTCATCGGCCAGGTCCACGAAGCCGGCCGCGCCGAGATCGACGCGGCGGTGGCGGCTGCCCGCGCTGCGCTGCAGGACGACTGGGGTCGCATGAGCGTGGTCAAGCGCGTCGACCTGCTCTACGCGGTGGCCGACGAAATCAACCGCCGCTTCGACGAATTTCTCGAAGCCGAACTTGCCGACACCGGCAAGCCGCGCAGCCTGGCGTCGCACATCGATATCCCGCGTGGCGCGGCCAACTTCAAGGTCTTCGCCGACATCGTCAAAAACGTGCCGACCGAAAGTTTCCAGATGACAACGCCCGATGGCGGCACCGCGGTGAGTTATGGGCTGCGCACGCCGGTCGGCGTGGTGGCCGTGGTCTGCCCGTGGAACCTGCCGCTGCTGCTGATGACCTGGAAGGTCGGCCCGGCATTGGCTTGTGGCAATACCGTGATCGTCAAGCCTTCTGAAGAAACACCCGCCACGGCGACGCTGCTCGGCGAGGTGATGAACAAGGTCGGCGTGCCCAAGGGTGTCTACAACGTCGTCCACGGCTTCGGGCCGGGATCGGCCGGCGAGCTGCTGACCCGCCACCCAGGGGTCAACGCCATCACCTTCACCGGCGAGACACGCACCGGCGAGTTGATCATGGCCGCCGCCGCAAAAGGTGTGCGCCCGGTCAGCTTCGAGCTCGGTGGCAAGAACGCGGGTGTCGTCTTTGCCGATGCCGACTTCGACGAGGCCGTCGCCGGCATCACCCGCAGTGTGTTCGAAAACTGCGGCCAGGTCTGCCTGGGCACCGAGCGGGTCTATGTGCAGCGGCCGATCTTCGACCGCTTTGTCGCGGCGCTCAAGGTCCAGGCCGAGGGCCTGAAGATCGGCCCGCCCAACGAGCCGGGTGTCGGGCTCGGCC
>JAYUSP010000180.1:0-22201 GCA_043755615.1 Betaproteobacteria bacterium | reverse complement strand
AGGCGCCACATCACGAACCAGACCGGCGTGCCGGTGCTGAGGTTGAGGTAGTAGCCCTCGGCTTCGTCGGTGTACAGCGTCACATTGAGGCCGGGATGCAGAAACTGCGCCGTCTTGCCATCGTCGCGCAGCGTGCGCGGCGCGGCGCCGAAGCCGCCGTCGTCGAGTACCACCTCGGCGATGCGAAAGCGCCAGTCTTCCCACCGGTTCGGCGCGCGCTCGCGCTCGATGACCACGGCCACACGGATCGATGGCCTGTCCATGCTGCGACCTACGTCGTCTTGGAAATCGAGATGGTCGGGAACTTCGAGCTGAAGTCCTTGGCCTTGGCAGCGATCTTCACCGCCACCTTGCGCGCCACCGCCTTGTAGATCGCGGCGATCTCGCCGTCGGCGTCGCTCACCACGGTCGGCCGGCCGGCGTCGGCCTGCTCGCGGATCGACAGGTTCAGCGGCAGCGCGCCGAGGTAGTCGACGCCGTATTGCTCGGACATCCTCTTGCCGCCGTCGGCGCCGAAGATGTGCTCGACATGGCCGCAACTCGAACAGACATGCACCGCCATGTTCTCGACGATGCCCAGGATCGGCACGCCGACCTTCTCGAACATCTTCAAACCCTTGCGGGCGTCGAGCAGCGCGATGTCCTGAGGCGTGGTGACGATGATCGCGCCGGTCAGCGGCACCTTCTGGCTCAGTGTCAGCGCGATGTCGCCGGTGCCCGGGGGCATGTCGATGAGCAGGTAGTCCAGGTCGTCCCAGTTGGTCTGGCGCAGCAGTTGCTCCAGCGCCTGTGTGGCCATCGGGCCACGCCAGATCATGGCCTGGTCGGGCTCGACCATGAAGCCGATCGAGATCACCTGCACACCATGGTTGATGAGCGGGCTCATGGTCTTGCCGTCGGCACTCTCTGGCCGGCCCGACAGGCCCATCATCATCGGCTGGCTGGGGCCGTAGATATCGGCGTCGAGGATGCCCACCCGCGCGCCTTCGGCGGCGAGTGCCAGCGCCAGGTTGGCGGTCATCGTGCTTTTGCCGACGCCGCCCTTGCCCGAGGCGACAGCGACGATATTCTTCACGTTCGGCAGCAGTTGCACACCACGCTGGACGGCGTGCGAGGTGATCTTCCAGCCGATATTGACGCTGACGTTTTCGACCCCCGCGACACCACGCGCCGCGGCGATCAGGGCCTTGCGCAGGCCCGGCACCTGGCTCTGGGCCGGATAACCGAGCTCGACATCGAAGGACACATCGCTGCCGTCTATTTTGAGGTTGCGCAGTTGTTTGCCCGTGACCAGGTCCTTGCCGGTTTGCGGGTCGGTCACGCCTTGCAGCGCGGCCTGGATTGTTTTTGCGTCGATGTTCATTGGTAGACCTTTGTGCGGCGCACTCCGGTATTCGCCTCTCGGGCGGCCGGGCAGACTCATGGCTGACGAGTCTATCGGAGCCGGCGCGAGACTCGCCGAGCCCAACCCTAGAATCGGCACATGACCCGCAAGCTGTTTGTCACCACCGCGCTGCCCTATGCCAACGGGCCGTTTCACATCGGTCATGTGATGGAGTACATCCAGGCCGATATCTGGGTGCGCTTCCAGCGCATGCGCGGCCACGCGGTGAACTTTGTCTGTGCCGACGACGTGCATGGCGCGGCGATCATGATCGCGGCTGAAAAGGCCGGCATCACGCCGCAGGTTTTTGTTGCCGCCATCGCCGCCGGGCGCAAGCCGTATCTCGACGGCTTTCACATCGCCTTCGACCACTGGCATTCCACCGACGCGCCGGAAAACCACGCGCTCGCGCAGTCGATCTATCTCAAGCTCAAGGACGCCGGGCTGATCAAGCAGCGCGTCGTCGAGCAGTACTTCGATCCCGACAAGGGCATGTTCCTGGCCGACCGCTTCATCAAGGGCGAATGCCCGAACTGTGGCGCGAGCGACCAGTACGGCGACAACTGCGAGAACTGCGGCGCGGTGTATTCGCCGACCGACCTGAAAAACCCGCGCTCGGCGCTCACCGGCGCGGTGCCGATGCTGAAGTCGAGCGAGCATTTTTTCTTCAACCTGTCGGCACCCCGCTGCATCGAGTTTTTGCAAGGCTGGATGCATACACCCGGGCGCTTGCAGAGCGAAGTACTGAACAAGGTCAGCGAATGGTTCGCACCCGGCGACGATGGCAAGCCCAAACTCGCCGACTGGGACATCAGCCGCGATGCGCCCTACTTCGGCATCCGCATCCCGGGCACCGAGGACAAATATTTCTATGTCTGGCTCGATGCGCCGGTGGGTTACCTGGCAGCGCTGAAGGCATTGCTTGGCGCCGACTTCGATGCTTATCTCGCCGACCCGGACGTCGAGCAGATCCACTTCATCGGCAAGGACATCGTCACCTTTCACACCCTGTTCTGGCCAGCAATGCTGCACTTCAGCGGCCGCAAGACGCCGAACCACATCTACGTGCATGGCTTCCTCACCGCCGGCGGCGACAAGATGAGCAAGAGCCGCGGCACCGGGCTGTCGCCGCTGCGCTACCTCGAGCTTGGGCTCAACGCCGAATGGCTGCGTTATTACATCGCCGCCAAGCTCAACGCCAGGGTCGAGGACATCGAGTTCAACCCGCAGGACTTTGTCCAGCGGGTGAATGCCGATCTGGTGGGCAAGTTTGTCAATATCGCCAGCCGCGCCGCGGGTTTTATCGCCAAGCGTTTTGACGGCCGGCTCAGCCCCAATGTCGGCGTCGAAGGGCGCCTGCTGCTCGACGGCCTGCGCGCGCACAGTGCCTTGGTCGCCGAGTTGTACGAAGCGCGCGAAACGGGCAAGGCGCTGCGCGAGGTCATGCTGCTCGCCGACCGCGTGAACGAATATGTCGACCTGCACAAACCCTGGGAACTGGCCAAGGCGGCGGCCGCCGGCAGCACGCCGCTGGATGCCCAACACGCGGCCCAACACGCTGCCCAACACGCTACCCAGCAGGCGGCCTTGCACGATGTCTGCACGGTCTGCATCGAAGCCTTTCGCCTGCTCACGCTGTACCTCAAGCCGGTGCTGCCAGCGCTGGCGGCGCAGGTCGAATCGTTTCTCGACATCGAGCCGCTGCAGTGGGCCGACGCAGCGCGGGCGCTCGGGTCTCACCAGATCCGGCCGTATCAACATCTGATGCAGCGCGCCGAGTTGGCGACGGTCGAAAAACTCTTTGATGCGCCTGCTGCCGACACGGCACCGGCGGCGCTGCCCGGCGGCGAAGCGGTTGCGGCGCAGGTCGGCATTGCCGAGTTCGGCCTCATCGATCTGCGCATCGCCAGGATCGTCAACGCCGAAGTTGTGGCTGGCAGCGACAAGCTGCTGCGCCTGACGCTGGATGTCGGTGAGGCCACAACACGCGAAGTTTTGTCCGGCATCAAAAGCGCCTACCAGCCGGCCGACCTGATCGGCAAACTGACGGTGGTGGTGGCCAACCTCGCACCGCGCAAGATGAAGTTCGGCGTCAGCGACGGCATGGTGCTGGCCGCCAGCCACGCCGACACCAAAAACCAGCCCGGCCTGTTCATCATCGAGCCGGGCCTGGGTGCGGCGCCGGGGCTGCGGGTGCGCTGAGCGCGCCGGCCGCATCGGGCAGCTGCGCCGCACGTTGAACCCGCGCCCGTGCCGATCAACGACTGACGGTGATTCAAGAAAAAGCGCAAGCGGCCGGTCGATGGAACTCCACCCCTTCCGCCCGCGCCTGCTCGATGCGCTGAAGGGCTACAACCGCCAGCATTTTGCCGCCGACCTGGGCGCCGGCATCACGGTGGGCATCGTCGCGTTGCCGCTGGCGCTGGCCTTTGCTGTGGCTTCTGGCGTGAAGCCCGAACAGGGCCTGATCACCGCCATCGTCGCCGGCTTCCTGATTTCTGCGCTGGGCGGCTCGCAGGTGCAGATCGGCGGCCCGGCGGGTGCGTTCATCGTCATCGTCTACGGCATCGTCGAGCGCTATGGCCTGACGAACCTGCTGTTGTCGACGGCGATGGCCGGCGTGTTGATGTTCCTGCTCGGCCTGTTCAAGCTCGGGGTGCTGGTGCGCTACATCCCGGTGTCGATCGTGATCGGCTTCACCAACGGCATCGCGGTGCTGGTCGTGCTGTCGCAACTGCGCGATCTCTTCGGCCTGGCGACGCCGAAGATGCCGGGCACTTTTTTTGGCCAAGTCGAGATGCTGGCGACGAATATCGGCAGCTTCAACGTGCACGCTTTTGCGCTCGGGGTGGTCAGCGTGGCCGGCCTGGCGCTGTGGTCGCGCCTGTTCATTGCTGGCGCGATACTGCCCCGCACGGTGCTCGCGCAGCGGCCCTTGCGCCTGGCGGCCAAGCTGCCGGGAGCGATCGTCGCGCTGGTCACGCTGAGCGCGGTCGCCTGGTGGTGGCAGTTGCCGGTGGAAACGATCGGCTCGCGTTTTGGTGAGCTGCCGCGCGGCCTGCCACAACTGGCGCTGCCGGCCTTCAGCTGGGACAGCGCGCGCCAGCTCGTGATCCCGACGATCACGATCGCGTTGCTCGGCGCGGTCGAGTCCCTGCTCTGCGCGCGCATCGCCGACAACGCCGGCGCGCACCAAAAACACGACCCGAACCAGGAACTGATGGCGCAAGGCGTGGCGAATGTGATCACGCCGCTGCTTGGCGGCATGTCGGCCACCGGCACCATCGCGCGCACCGTGACGAATGTGCGCGCCGGTGCGGTCTCCCCAGTGGCCGGCATCGTGCATGCGCTGACGCTGCTGCTGATCCTGTTCGTCGCGGCGCCGCTGGCGACGCACGTGCCACTGGCGGTGCTGGCGGGTGTCTTGCTGTTTGTGGCCTGGAATATGTTCGACGGCGCGCAGTTCAAGCGGCTGCGTCAGTTCTCGGGCCAGTACCGCACCTTGATGGTCGGCACCTTCGTCTTGACGATCGTCTTCGACCTGGTCGTGGCGGTCGAGGTCGGGCTGGTGCTGGCCTGCATATTTTTCATCTGGCGCATGGGTACGCTGTTCAGCGTCAAGGCCCATCCGATGAACGAGCTGCCGCCCGGCGTGTTTGCTTTCGATCTCTACGGCTCGCTGTTTTTTGGCGCGGTCGGCAAGATCGAGGGGCTTGCCGATCAACTGCCGCCAGGCACCCGCGCGGTAGTGCTCGAGATGCAAAAGCTGGTCTCGATGGACAGCTCGGGCCTGGACGCGCTGGAGCAACTGCACCGCAATCTGCAGCGCCGGGAGATCGCGCTGGTGCTGGCCAACGTCAACGCGCAGCCACTGTCGCTGATCCGCCGATCGGGTTTTGAAGCGCTGATCGGCGTCGACCAGATCGTGCCGACCGTGGCTGCGGTGTTCGACGACCGGCCGGCGTTGTAAGCCAGGTTAGAGCCAGCGCGACCGTCGAGCACAGGCCGGCGCCGGGCCGCCCCAAGCGGCCTGACGCCCCCTTGTGGGGGCTGAGCCCGCGCACCAGGGCCCGAAAGGGGCTTGGTGGCTGGCGAAGGCCGGCCGGCCTGCAAGCCGGATGGCAGCGCCGTCGCGAAGCGACAAGCGTGGGGGCCAACAACTCAGCCACCGACGGTCTGGCGCGGGTCTTCGCCGATCGCCGTCTCGATGACCTTGCCGTCGGCGTCCAGCGTGACGCTGAAGACCTTGGTGTGCGTGCCGACGGCAAATCGCCAGGTCAGCACATCCTGTTTTTTCAGCTCGAAGCGTTGCGTGGCGGCGTGCGGGCCGAGGATCCGGCGCAGCTCGGCGCGGTTCATGCCGGGTTTGATGCGCGCAAAGTTGTCAGCGTTGAGCAACTGGCGCAGCGAAGCCAGCTTGCCATTGGCGCCGATCACGATGACGTAGTTGGTCACGCCTTCGGGCTGGCGCGGATACTCCAGCGTGCGGGTACCGTCGGCGGCGATGGTCACCGTCCTGGGCTCACCGAACTGCGCGCGCACCTCGGTTTCGGTCGAAACGTCTTCGACCAGCTTCTCGGCGCGCTGCGCGTCGCAGCCGATGAACGCGAGCAGCGCGGAGATCAAACCCATCCAGCCCATCCAATTGATCGACGCCATCTTGCCCCCGGTTAAAATCTGCGTTGCCATTCTTGCACCCTGACCTTGCCCCGTTGCCCACCATGCCGCTGTTCTGGAAGCCCTACAAGTCCGACGTGACCCAATTCATCGAGTCGATGAAGGCCCAGCGTCCGGCCCTCGAAGCAGAGCAAAGACGCGGCCGCGCGTTGCTTTGGGACAAGGCCATCGACCGCCAGGCCGCGGCCGACTGGCACGACGCTAACGTGCCGCAGCAGCCCTACGTCTACCAGACCAAGGTCTAGGCGCGCGGTTGCGGTGGTGATGACTGAAGCGCCGCCGGCCGGCGGCGAGACCTTGCCGGCGCTGGAGACATCGGTGCCCACCTTGGCGAGCACGTCGGCAAGCGGGTTCGCAAGCGCTTCGTCCAACGAAATGGCGCTGCCGATGCTCGTCGACCAGGTCGCGCTGGCGCGACTGTATGGTGAGCCGCTGTTCAAGTTGCCGCACGATCTGTACATCCCGCCTGACGCGCTGGAGGTTTTCCTTGAGGCTTTCGAGGGCCCGCTGGACTTGCTGCTGTACCTGATCCGCAAGCAGAATTTCAATGTCCTCGACATCCCGATGGCCGATGTCACCCGGCAGTATCTGGACTACATCGAGCAGATCCGCCGCCACAACCTGGAGCTGGCTGCCGAATATTTGCTGATGGCCGCGATGCTGATCGAGATCAAGTCGCGCATGCTGCTGCCGCCCAGGAAGTCGGCCGACGGCGCCGAGGCCGAGGACCCGCGTGCCGAGCTGGTGCGCCGGCTGCTTGAGTACGAACGCATGAAACTCGCCGCCGCGCGGCTGGACGCGCTGCCGGTGCTCGGGCGCGACTTCCTGCGTGCGCAGGTTGCCGTTGAGCAGGCGCTGGCACCGAGCTACCCGGACGTCGAGGCCGCCGATCTGCGCAACGCTTGGGCTGACATCCTGCGCCGCGCCAAGCTCAACCAGCACCACCGCATCACCCGCGAGCAGTTGTCGGTGCGCGAGTACATGAGCCTGGTCATCAAGCGCTTGCAGGGACGGCGCTTTGTCGAGTTCCACGATCTGTTCGATACCTCACGCGGCGCCGCGGTGGTGATCGTGACCTTCATCGCGATGCTCGAGTTGAGCCGCGAACGTCTCGTCGAGCTGACCCAGGCCGAGGCCTTTGCGCCGATCTACGTGCGCCTGGCCTATACGCCGAGTTGAGCCCGCTGGCGCTGGCCGGGTGCTGGCCGACAACTGCTGTTTGCACCGCGCCGCCGAGCGCGCACCGGGGTGCCGCGTGACATCCTTGTGGCGCGCGATGTAGAATCCCGGAGTCAGTGATCCATCGGACCGTCGTTACGGAGGTCTCTTCTGGTCGTGCCGGCCCCCAAGCCGGCATCTCGCGGTTGAATCCATTCCTCGGTGTTCTTGTGCGTGTCTCTGCACTGCATCGGCATGTGCCGAGCAGAAACCTGAGGAAATTTGAGATGACTACCCAGACTGGTATCGTGAAATGGTTCAACGAAGGCAAGGGCTTCGGCTTCATCGCCCCTGACGACGGTGGCAAGGACCTGTTCGCGCATTACAGCGAAATCAAGGGCTCGGGCTTCAAGACCCTGGCCGAAGCGCAACGTGTCGAATTCGAAGTGACCGCCGGCGCCAAGGGCCCGCAGGCCACCAACATCCGCCCGGTGGCTTGATCGGCTCTTGCACATGGCCAAAGAAGAACTGATCGAGATGCAGGGTGTCGTGAACGAGGTCCTGCCCGATTCACGCTTCCGCGTCACGCTCGACAATGGCCACTCGCTGATTGCCTACTCAGGCGGCAAACTCCGCAAGCACCACATCCGCATTTTGGCAGGTGACAACGTTTCGCTGGAGCTGTCTCCTTACGACTTGAGCAAGGGGCGGATCACCTTCCGCCACCTCGGCCGGCGCCCGAACCCGGCGCCCTGAGGGCGGCCCCCAGGCCGACGACCTACGTCGACCGCCCCCCAAGGGGGCATGCGTAATGTGGCAAAGCCACATTTACTCATGGGGCCGCTGCCACTTCGGCAGGCCCGACGTGCAACAGCGCGTCGGGCCTTTTTCGTTGCAGGCCCAGAGTTCAACGCACGCCGAGCTTGAAGCCGATCATCGCGCGCAGCTTGTTCGGCAACACCGGCTTGATGAGCAAGTGGAAGTCGTGTTTTTCGGCGTCGTCTTCATGCCCGATCAGCGAGCTGCCGGTGACCAGGATTGCCGGCAGGCTGGACCCCGGCCAATGCCCGCGCAACAGGGCCAGCGCCTGCAATCCGGTGGTCCCTTCGGGCAGCCGGTAGTCAACGATCAACAGGTCCGGCGCCGGTGTCAACGCCGCCGGCTGACTGGCCAGCCAGGCTTGCAGCGTCGGCAGCGAATCGAACACATCCACCGCCGCGCCCCAGGCCATGAGCAGCACCGCCAGGCCTTCGCGCACTGCGGGTTCGTCTTCGACGACGACGATGCGGCGCCCGGTGAGGGTGAGGTCGATCGCCGCACGCGTCGCGCCGCGGGGCATCTCGGGCAGGCGCGGCAGCCGGCCGGCCGGCACCTCGAACGAAAATACCGTGCCCTTGCCAATCCGCGAGCGCACCGAGATCTGCGACCCCATCAGCGCGGCCAGCCGCTTGACGATGGCCAGCCCCAGGCCGAGGCCCTTGCGCTGGTGCGCCTCAAGCGGCCGGCTGCCGTCGACCTGGAAAAACTCGTCGAAGATTTGCGGCAGCGAGTTCGGCGCGATGCCGATGCCGGTATCCCAGACCTGGACCAGCAGGCCACCGCCCCGCGGCCGGCAGGCGACGAGTACGCCGCCGTCGTCGCAGTAGCGGATCGCATTGCTGACCAGGTTGCGCAGGATGCGTTCGAGCAGCACCGGGTCGGCGTGCGCAACATGACGCTCGCCGTGGAAGTCGAGGACCAGGCCTTTTTCGAAAGCCGTCGGCTCGAAGTGCAGCCTCAAGCGCGCAAACATGTCGCGCATGCGCACCGGCGCCGGGTTGACCTCGACCCCGCCGCTGTCGATGCGCGTGATGTCGAGCAGCTCGCCAAACAAGCCTTCGAGCGCGTCGACCGACTCGTTGATGCTGTTCACCAGGGACGACACCGACGCGTCCTGGCTGCGCTGGCGCAGCGCCTCGGCAAACAGGCCCATCGCGTGCAGCGGCTGGCGCAGGTCATGGCTGGCGGCGGCGAAAAACTGCGTCTTCGCGCGGCTCGCGGCCTCGGCCTCGCGCCGCGCGGCGTCGGCCTCGGCCTTTTCGACCTGCAACTGCGCGGCGAGTGAATCGGTCTTCAGCTTCAGCTCGATGGCCTGCCCGAGCGCGGTGGCGTAGGTCCGCCCCATCATCCAGGTGATGCCAAACAGCAGCACCAGGATGCCGGCGAGTTGCAGGTGCCAGGGCTGCGAAGCGTCGGACGCGATGCGTGCGATCGTCGGCAGCAGCACCACGCACAGGAATGCAAAAAACACCTTCGGCTGGGTTGACAGCAACTGCACCGAACCCAGGCAATAGCTGTAGACGATGAGCAGCAGCGCGATGCGGTGGAAGGGCTCGCCGAAACCCCAGAACAGCCACACCGCGGCGCCCCACATCGCGCCGAGTGCGATCGCCAGCACGCGCCAGCTCAGGCGCCAGCGCAGCAGGGTCTCGTCGCCGGCATCGGGCGTGCGCACAAAACGCAGCCAATGCAGCAGCCGCAGGGTCCACAACGCTGCACCGGTGGCGGCCCAGCCGACAACCAGCTCCAGGCCGGCAAGCGGCGCGTAGATGAGCACGATCAGGGTCACGCCGATGGCGTTGCCGACCAGGATCGCCGGCGTCTGCACATAAAGCGCGCGGATATGGTCGACGCTGCCTTTGGCGGCCGCTGACAGCGCCCCGGTCGGGCCGACCGTGGGCAGTGCCAGGCTCTGAAGGAAATGGGGCTCCGCCACTTTCGTTGATCCCCCTGGGGGACGGCCGGCCGAGGCCGGCCCGGGGGCGGTCATTTTTTCGGCCCCGGCTTCCAGGCCGCGAAGCCGCCGCCCTGGCCCTGCGTCATCTGGCCGACCGCCAGCACCGCCTGCGTGCGCGAACTGACGTTGAGCGCGCGCAGCACCGCGGCGACATGGTCCTTGACGGTTTCGACCGACAGGTTGAGCTCGCGTGCGATGAGCTTGTTCGGCTTGCCCTGCAGCAACAGCGCGAGCACGTCGGTCTGGCGCGGTGTCAGGCCGATCTGGTCCAGCGTCATCTGCTGCTGGTGCGGCTCGGCGCGCGAATGTTCGGCCAGCGTGCGCATCACCGACGGCACCGTATCGCCGCCGGGCGTGGGCGCGATCTCGATGCCCAGAAACTGGCGCGGCAGGTACAGGCCGCCTGACATCACGGTGGTCAGCGCCTCGAACAGGGTCGCGTTGGGGTCGCGCTTGGAGACAAAACCCATCGCGCCGGTATCGATGGCGCGGATCACGTCGCTGCCACGTTCGGTGGCCGACAGCACGACCACCGGCACTGCCGGATAAGCGCCGCGCAGTTCGGCGAGCAACTCGAAGCCATCGGCGTCGCCCAACGCCAGGTCGAGCAGCACGAGGTCGAAGTCGGGGTCTTCGGCCAGCGTCGCGCGGGCGCCGACGGCACCGTCGACACCGACCACGGTGACATCGTCGCCGAGGCCGCGGATGACCGTCTGCAGCGCCGACAGGATCAGCGGGTGGTCGTCGATCAGCAGCACTTTCATGATGCCCTCTGGTTCAGACAAAGCGGCGCGAGATGGTCTCGGCGACACAGGCCGGCTTGGCCGAGCCTTCGAGCTCGATCGTGGCCTCAACGTTGAGCTGCGCGCCGCCTTCGAGCGGCTCGTAGCCGAGCAGCTTGAAGCGCCCGCGCAAACGGCTGCCCACCCGCACCGGATTCAGAAACCGCACCCGGTTGAGGCCGTAGTTGATGCCCATGCGCACATCGTCGATCGCGAAGCTCGCCGCGAACAGCTCGGGGATCAGCGACAGCGTCAGAAAACCATGCGCGATCGTCGCGCCAAAGGGCCCCTGCGCCGCACGCACCGGATCGACGTGGATCCACTGGTGGTCGCCGGTGGCTTCGGCAAAGAGGTCGATGCGGCGCTGGTCGACGCTGATCCAGTCGCTCAGGCCGACCTCCTGCCCGACCGCCGCGGCGAGGTCTTGCAGGTGGGGAAAGTGTTTCATCGCGAGACCCATTTCAGCAAAGGTTGCCACTGTTCGAGATCCCGCCCGGCGCGGCTGGCGGCCACGTCCCAGAGTGTGAGCCCATGCGCGGCGAGATGCACATAGTTCTGCGTATCGCGCAGCCAGGCCACCACCGGCACCGGCAACGTCGCCAGCCAGTCGTGCAGGCGCTCGTTGGAAATCGTATGTTCGCGCACCCGCATGCCGACAAGTCCGATCGACAACTCGTTGGCGCGCCGGTGCGCGAGCAGATTTTGCAAAAAAGTATTTGTCGCCTGGATGTCGAACAGGCTCGGCTGCAGCGGCACCAGCACCTTGTCGGCAATGCGCAGCACGGCGTCCAGCCGCTTGCCGTTCAAGCCCGCGGGCGTGTCGAGCACGACATGCGTCGTGCCCTTGGGCGGGCGCACGACTTCGTCGCGGTCGACAGCCCAGCTGCGCACCGTCGGCAACTGCGGCGGGCGCAAGTCCAGCCACTGGCGCGACGACTGCTGGCGGTCGACATCACCGAGCATCACGGCATGGCCGCTGCGGGCAAAAAAGCCGGCCAGGTTGGTGGCCAGCGTGCTCTTGCCGACGCCGCCCTTGGGGTTGGCGATGACGATGGTGGGCATGCGTTGGGGGCTCCTCGCTTCGGCTCGGGTGCGGCTCGGGGGCGGCTCGGGTTCGGCTGGTAAAGCGGCCGCTTGGTTCGGTTATGGTAGCGGCGCTCGACGCCGATGCGGCATCGTACAACCCCTCTCACCGCCTCGATCACCGACGCGCGCCGCCCTTCGGCCGCCGCCCCCAGCCGCTTGACACAAATCGTCGTCATCGTCGCCCACCCCCAGATCCAGCATTCGCGCGTCAATGCCGAGTTGCTGCGTGCTGCACGCGCGGTCGAGTCGGCCCGGGTGATGGTGCGTGACCTGTACACGCTCTACCCGGACTACTACATCGACGTCGACGCCGAACAGGCAGCGATCGCTGGCGCAAGGCTCATCGTCTGGCAGCACCCGGTGCACTGGTACAGCATGCCGCCGCTGATGAAGCTCTGGCTCGACGAGGTCTTTGCCTTCGGTTGGGCGTATGGCCCGGGCGGCAACACGATGCGCGGCAAGGATCTGTGGCCGGTGCTGTCCACCGGCGGCGCCGAATCGAGCTACCGCCCCGAAGGCTACAACCGCTACTTCTTCGACGCTTTTTTGCCGCCCTACGAACAGACCGCGGCGCTCACCGGCATGCGCCTGCTGCCGCCGCTGGTGCTGCATGCCGCGCACCGCGTGGCCGATGCCGATGTAGCGGCCCACGCTGACGTGTATGCGCAGCGCCTGCGCAGCTACCCTGACTGGCCGGAGATCGCCGCGATCGAGCCCGAGATCGCGTGCGACGTACCCGCCGACGCGCGGCCGGCCGACGACATGCCACTTCCGACATCGGCAATGGAGTGATGGAACACGGCACACCCTGGCTGCAAGCCAGCCTGGTCTACCTGGGCGCGGCGGTGTTGGCGGTGCCACTGGCGCGCCTGCTCGGCCTGGGTTCGATCATCGGCTACCTGGCCGCCGGCATCGCGATCGGGCCGTTCGGGCTGCGCTTTGTCACCGACCCGACAGCGATGCTGCATTTCGCGGAATTTGGCGTCGTGCTGATGCTGTTTCTGGTCGGCCTCGAGCTCGAACCGCGCCGGCTGTGGGCGCTGCGGCGGCCGATCTTCGGCTGGGGCAGCGCGCAGCTGTTTGGCTCGGCAACGCTGATTGGCGCGATCGGCATTGCCGCCGGGGTCGATTGGCGTTTGAGCCTGGTCGCCGGGCTCGGCCTGGGGATGAGCTCCACCGCAATCGGCCTGGGTGTGCTCGCCGAGCGCAACCTGATGGGCACCAGCGCCGGCTCGGGCGTGCTCAGCGTGGCGCTGCTGCAGGATATCGCCGCGATCCCGATCCTGGCCTTGTTGCCGCTGCTCGTGGTCGGCGGCGCTGTCGCTCAGAGCAACGGCTGGCTCGATGCGGCCAAGGCCCTGGGTGTCATCGCCGCCATCGTCTTCGGCGGCCGGCTGCTGCTGCGCCCCGCGCTGCGCTGGATCGCACGCAGCAAAACGCCGGAGATCTTCACCGCCGCGGCGCTGCTGCTGGTGGTGGCGACCGCAGCGCTGATGCAATCGGTCGGCCTGTCGATGGCGCTCGGCGCTTTTCTCGCCGGTGTGCTGCTCGCCGAAAGCGAATACCGGCGCGAGCTGGAGACCGACCTCGAACCCTTCAAGGGCCTGCTGCTGGGCCTGTTTTTCATCGCCGTCGGCATGAGCATCGACTTCGCCGCGGTGCGGCAGCACCCGCTGCTGGTGGCCGCCATCGTCGCTGGTTTTCTGCTCGTCAAAGCGGTGGTGCTGACTTTGATCGCGCGCTCGATGGCGCTGCCGCTGCAGGAGCGGCCGGTGTTCGTGATCCTGCTCGCACAGGGCGGCGAGTTCGGTTTTGTCGTCTTCCAGACCGCCCTGGGCACCAACGTCATCGACGCGCCGACCAGCTCGCTGCTGGTCGCTTCGGTGGCGCTGTCGATGCTGTTCACGCCGCTGCTGCTGGTCGCCAACGACCGCTTCATCGCGCCGCGCCTGGCGGCACGCGCCAGCGGCGCGAAGATCGACGAAATCAACGAAGACCAGCACGCGCCGATCGTGATCTGCGGCTTCGGGCGTTATGGTCAGATCGTCGCCCGGCTGATCAATGCCAACGGCTTGTCGGCGACCGTGCTCGACAACAACGCCGAGCAGGTGGGCGCGGTGCGCCGCTTCGGCTGGACGGCGTTTTATGGCGACGCGACGCGGCTCGACTTGCTGCGCACCGCCGGCGCCGGCCAGGCGCGGGTGATCGTCGTCGCGATCGACGATGTCGAGCAGAGCCTGGCCGTGGTCGATCTCGTGCAGCAGCATTTTGCGCAGGGGACCATCGTCGCCCGCGCGCGCAACGCCACCCACTGGTACGGCCTGCACCAGCGCGGCGTGCTGCACATCGAACGCGAGACCCTTGACGCGGCCCTGATGAGCGGGCGCAGCGTGCTCGAGCTGATGGGTTTTGACGCCCATGCGGCGCGCAATCAGGCGCTGCGATTCCGCAAACACAGCATCGAGGTCATGCTGCAGATGGCGCCCCACCGCGGCGACGAAAAACGCTTGATCGCCATCGCCAAGGAAGGCCGTGCGCAACTCGAAGCGGTTTGGGCGCGAGAGCGCGACGACCGTCGGCTCAAGAATCAGCGGCGCGCCGAGGGCTGGGCCTCAGCGCGGCCGGCTGAAGAACGAGACGGTGACGATTGAGGCGGCGCCGCGGCAGATATCAAGCAAGGGCCGTCACTTCAAGCCATCCCACAGCAGCTTGACACCCGTCAGCAGCATGCCGGTGTACGCCAGCCGGTAGAACCAGGTCGGTTGCATGCGGCGCATCATCCAGACCCCCGCCCAGACACCCAGCGGCGCCAGCGGCATCAGTACCAGCGCGGTGGCCATGTTGCGCAGGTCGATCAGCCCGAGCACCGCATAGGGGCCCCATTTCGAGAGATTCACGATCGCAAAAAACACCGCCATCGTGGCGCTGACGACCACCGGCTTGAGCTTCAGCGGCAAGACATACGCGTACATCGGCGGCCCGCCGGCATGGGCGATGAAGCTGGTGAAACCCGAAACGGTGGCGCACATGCGGCCGACCCAGTGCGACGGCGGCGCAGCGCCGACCCGCGGCGAAAAAAATACGCGCTGGGCGAGGAAGGCCAGCGTCAACGCACCGACCAGGCCGGCCACCGCCTTGGTCGACAACAGACCAAAGAGCAGCGCACCGATCGCCGTGCCGAGCAAACCAAAAGGCAGCAGCCGGCGCACCAGCGCGCCGTCGCGTTCACGCCAGAGTTGCTGCAGGCCGGTGGCGTCCATGACCATCAGCAGCGGCAGCACGATCGCCACCGCTTGCGGCACCGGAATCGTCAGCGCGATCAGCGGCGTGGCCAGCGAGCCGAAGCCGGCCGCAAAGCCACTCTTGGCCAGCCCGATCATCAGGATCGCCGGCACCGCGACGGCGTAGAACCAGGGGTCGGTGATCAAGAATCCGGATTCAGTCAATCCGGCAGGCCTCGTCGAAAGCCAGGCGCGGGCCGCGTGGATGCAACGCCTCGCTTTTGCCGCGGCCGAGCGCGCAGACAAAATTGACCTTCACCGCGGTGCCAGCAAAAAAAGCGGCGTCTATTCTGTCGGCGTCGAAGCCGCCCATCGGGCCGACGTCCAACCCCAGCGCGCGCGCCGCGAGCATCAGGTAGGCGCCTTGCAGGCTCGAGTTACGCAAAGCCGTGGCGGCGATCAGCTCGGGCTTGCCGGTGAACCAGGCGCGTGCGTTGGCCGACGGAAACAGGCGCGGCAACTGCTCGAAAAACTCCAGGTCGCCGCCGATGATCGCGACCACTGGCGCACTGCGTGTTTTTTCGACATTGCCGGCGCTCATACAAGCGAGCAGCTTGTCCTTGGCCGCGGCGGAGCGCACGAAGACCAGCCGTGCAGGTGAACAGTTAGCCGATGTCGGGCCCCACTTCATCAGCTCGTAGAGCTGGTGCAGGGTGCTGTCGGCAACCGGTTCGGGCTCGAAGCGGTTGTGCGAGCGCGCGTCGGTAAAGAGGGAATCGGTGCTGATATTCATCGGGGTTCGCAGCGACGCAGCCAAGCGCCTGGCGTCGAGATGGGAGTTGAGGCGAGAATTGTCCGATGTTCCAGCCCTCACAGCATGACGTGCGCCGCTTCTTCTGCGACACCTATGCCCGCCAGCGCGGTGCGATGCCGCTGGATGGGATGCAGGCGCAGGCCGCGCCCTGGATCGACGAGCATCCGGAATACCACGCTGAACTGACTGACCTGGATGCCGCACTGGCGGCCAGCTACAGCGTCGAGGACGGGCGCAGCAACCCGTTCCTGCATCTGTCGATGCACCTGTCGATCAACGAACAATGTTCGATCGACCAGCCCACCGGCATCCGCCAGGCGGTGCAGTTGCTGGCCGCGCGCCGCGGCTCGCTGCACGCCGCTCATCACGAAGTAATGGAATGTCTGGGCGAGATGATCTGGGCGTCGCAGCGCAGCGGCCTGCCACCCGATGGGCAGGCCTACCTTGAAGCGGTGCGGCGGCGGGCGACGGGCTGAGCCGCGAGTTGCTGCCGGCTTGACCGCTGGTGCGGCACGCCAGACAAACCCGGCCCGTGGATCATCTTGGCGCTACACCGGGCGGGCCAGGCGATGCCAGCGTCGCTGTGCTCTGGCCAGGTATCCCGGGCGTCAGCGCCCGCTCGGGCAGGCGAACCCACTTTCTGCCTTTTGCAAACGCGTAGTAGCTGCCATCCAGTTCGGCGACACGGAAGCCGCCGTTTTCTGCCAGAAAACGGGTTTGTGGCAGGTCGCTCACGTCGATGCCCAGGTGCCCGGGGCCAAACGGTGGCCGCTGGATATTCTTGGCCAAAAACGCAGCGATCGCCTGGTAGCTCACCGCGCCGTTGACCACGAGCGGCACCTTGTCCGCTGCGCTCCAGCCTTCGCCGAAAAACTTGGCCGCCAACGGCACGCGGGTGATGTGCGGCAGCGGAATCTCTCGAACCGTCGAGATCTGGATCGGTGTGCCCCGCAGCGCGGTCCCATGTTCGGGCACCAGGATCACGATGGCGTTGCGCCCGGACTGCGACAGCAACGCAAAAAACCGCTCCAGCGAACTGAACAGCCTCTGGGCCGAGAGTCGATACTTTTCGGCCCGGCCCAGACCCTGCCAGTTAGGCACATCGCCCCATTTGCCGCCGGTGTGCAGCGTGATGCTGTTGTAGTACAGCGCCACATGCGGCGCGGGGTTCTCGGCACGCGCGCGCCACCAGCGCTCGAGCACCGAATAGCCGTCGAAGATCGGCGAACCGTCGAAGCTGTGCTGATGCACCGCAATCCCGGTCAACGCCTCGGGGGTATCGATATGCCCCAGGCGTTGAACCTTGTCGGTGAACTTGGCGTACTGGCCATCATGGTCCAGCGCGGCGTAGGTCTTGAACCCCTGACGGCGCAGTTGGTCGAGCAGATAACACTCTGGGCGCGTGTCACCGAACAGGTCACCGTGAAGCGACTGGCCGCAGCCCGAGCGCAGCAGACGATAGGCGGAAGGATCGCTGTACGAGGTGACGGTGTTGAACTGCGTGAACACGACATCGAACTGCCGCAACAGCGGGTGGTCGGACAGGCCCACCGCGTCGAGGTCGTCCCACGACAGCGAGCAGACATGCAGAAGGATGATGTCGAACGGCGGCGCGCCTTGTGCCAGCGACGTGAAGGCAACCGTGCGCGCTGATTCTTCGGCGATAAACGCATCCACACGCTGCGCCACCGGGGCACGATCCTGTTGCAGGCTCGCGATCGACGCCAGCGCAATGGCCAATGCCGGGACCAGCCGAACCGCAGCATGCACACGCTGCGCCAGGATGCACGCGATCAGCACCACGGCAGCCAGCGCCAGCATGCCCAGGTCGACGGAGGCGACCAGACTGAGCAACAGCTCCCAGAGAAAACTCGGCATCGGCGCCAGGCTCGGGTCGATCAGGAACCTGACGACCCGTGAGAACGGCGGCAACCAGGCGTCGTGCCAAAGCAGCAGCGTTGCGGCAACGCCGTTGACGAGCTGGCGCAAGATCTGCACGCTGCGAATCCGGCTCCACGCCAGAGGCAGCGGCAGCAGCGTGAAGGCGAGAAAGAGCAGGTTCAACCAGGCATCGAAGCGAAAGTACCCGGCGAAAAACAGCAGCGCCTTGGCCAGGAAATAAAAGCTCCACATGCGCCTGGCACCACGCGGTCAAGACCCGGCGACAAGCATCAGCGCCCGACGCTCACCCACTGCACCTCGAGCCAGTTGTCAGCCCGATGCACCGCAGTCACATGGGCCCTGGCCGCCCAGGGGATCACCTGCCGGTGCAGCGGCAGCAGGTGCGCCTGGGCGGTGTATTCGCGCAGCGCGGCCTTGACCAGTTCTTCGCGCTTCTTCGCATCCGGCTCGACACTGCTCTGCGCCGCCAGCGCGTCGAACTTGTCGTTCTTGACGCGGCCGTAGTTGTACAGGCCGACGCCCTTTTCACCGAGGTTGCGCAGCACCGGCGTCATCGTCGTTTCGGCATCGGTGACGGCCCCGCCCCAGCCCAGCATGTACAGGCTGGTGTCCCACTTTTCGAGCTTGGGAAAGTAGGTCACACGCGGCATCGCGCTGACCTTGATCTTGACCTTGATCTGCGCCCACATCGCGGCCAGTGCGATGCAGATCTCTTCGTCGTTGACGTAGCGGTTGTTCGGGCAGTCCAGCGTGACGTCGAAGCCGTCGGCGTAACCGGCCTCGGCCATCAGCGCGCGGGCCTTGGCCAGGTCAAACGGCAGCCGGGCTTCGATCTGCGCATCGTTGTACGCCGCCAGCGGCGACGGCGTGATGCCGCCGGTAGGGAAACTCTGGTTGTTCATCAACTTGACCTTCATCGTCTCGATGTCGATCGCGTGGTACAGCGCGCGCCGCACGCGCACATCCTTGAAAGGATTTTTGCCCTTCACGCTGCCGTAGAGCAGCTCGTCGCGGTGCTGGTCCATGCCGATGAAGACGACGCGGTTTTCCGGGCCGTCGATGATCTTCACGCCGGCGGTGTTGCGCAGCCGGGCGATGTCGCGCGGCGCGGGGTCGAGCACGAAGTCGATCTCGCCGGAGACGAGCGCGGCCAGCCGCGTGGCGTCATTGCCGATCGGCGTGAAGACGATCTCCTGCACGTTGCCTTCGGGCTTGCCCCACCAGGCGGCGTAACGCTTGTAGGTCGTCTTGATGCCCGGCTGGCGCGCCACCAGCATGTAGGGGCCGGTGCCGTTCTGGTGCAGCGCGGCGTGGCTCTCTTCCTTGTTCTTGAAGTCCAGCGGCTTGACGACGCGGTTCTTTTCGGCCCAGCTCTTGCTCATGATCCACAGCGGCGCGGCGACATGCTGCAAAAAGATCGGGTTCACGCGATCGAGCCTGAACTCCACCGTCAGTGGGTCGATCACGACCGGGTTGCCCACCGCGTTGGCGTAGACGTTGACCTGCGAGGTCAGCTCCTTGGCACGGTTGATCGAGAAGACCACGTCTTCGGCGCTGAACGATGAGCCGTCGTGGAACTTCACGTTCGCGCGCAGCTTGAAGCGCCAGGTCAACGGGCCGGTCTGCACCCACTCTGTGGCCAGGGCCGGCGCCAGCTCGAGGGTCTTGCTGCGCCCGATCAGGCCTTCGTAGACCTGGCCGTTCATCATGTTCGTCAGACCCTCGTTCTGCGAATGGGGGTCCATCGTCTGCGGGTCGCCCTGGCTGGCCCAGCGCAAGGTCTGCGCTTGCAACGTCGACGCGGCGGTCAGGGTCAGGCCGGCCACGGCCAGGAAAAGCAGTCGGGATTTCATGCGCTACTCCAGCGGGCGCTCAGGCCCAGGTGTGATGGCCGGCAGTGTAGGCAGCGCGAAGCCTCCTTCAGGCCGCGGGGTAACCCTCTTCGGCCAGCGCCTTGACGATGCTGTCGCGGCTCGCAGCGCTGGATTCAACCTGCACGCGGTGGCTAGGCAGGTCGATCGTGACGCGCGCGTTGGCGTCCAGGTGGTGCACGGTGGCGGTCACCGTCTTGACGCAGTGGCCGCAGGTCATATCGGGCAGGGTGAGTTCGATCATGGGGTGGCCTCCTTGCGGTGGCTGATGGGAGTGGTGGGGGCAGCGAGAGCAGTTGGAGATGGGTTCGGATTGACGATACCCAATGTTCCAGCCGGCCATCGTGGCATGGTTTGCGCGCCAACAACGCGCCCACCCGCTACCGTGACCCTGGCCATCGACGGCACAACCGGCGCGCCTTGCGTCGGCGCCGACCGCTTCAGCGCCGCTGCGGGGCGGCGTCGCCGGCCCACAGCGGGTCGAGATTCATCGCCGCCCAGTCGTCGGCCGGCTCGCGGCCGACGATGCGGTCGCTGCACATCCTGCCCGCCAGGTCGAGCAATTGCGGGGACATCGGCATCTGCGAATTCATCGAGTAAAAGATGCGCACCACCGGCGCCGTCAGCTGGGCCTCGTTCTGCTCGACGACCACCGCAATGCGCTGCGAATGCAGGCGCACCACCGAGCCGGTCGGGTACAGGCCCAGGCTGCGCACAAATGCTTTCAAGACGACGGGGTCGAAATGACCCTGCCAGGAGACCATCTTGGCGATCGAATCGGCCGGGTCCCAGCCCGCCTTGTAGGCCCGGTTGGAGGTGATCGCGTCGTACACATCGCAGACCGCGCCCATGCGTGCAAACAGCGAAATCTGCGCACCCGCCAGGCGCTGCGGGTAGCCACTGCCATCGATCTTTTCGTGGTGGTGCAGGGCCACGTCGAGCACCGTCTCGGGCACTGCGCCGCCTTCGAGCAGCATCGCGTGGCCGCGCTCCGGGTGGGTGCGGATGATCGCCAATTCGGCGTCGGTGAGCTTGGCGGGTTTGTTCAGGATCGCCTCGGGCACCAGCGCCTTGCCCATGTCGTGCAAAAGCCCGGCCAGGCCGGCCTGGCGCGACAGGCTGTCGTCCAGCCCGAGCTGGCGCGCCAGCATGACCATCAGCGCACACACCGCTACCGAATGCATGTAGGTGTAGTCGTCGCGGGTCTTCAAGCGCGCCAGGCTGACCAGTGCGCCGGGGTTGCGTGTCACCGATGCAGTGATCTCCTCGACCAGCGGCAGGCAGCCCTGTGGATCCACCGCCCGGCCCAGCCGCGCCTGGCCAAACATCTCGGTCACCGCCTGGCGGCCGCGATTGCAGATCTGCGCGGCTTCGTCCAGTTCGTCGCTGAAAGCGCGCAGTGCGTGCTGTGGCGCGGCCTCGGCCTGCGCGGTGGCGGCCGTGACGGCGACGATCGACGCGATGGCGTCGGGCTCGCTCGCAGTAGGCGCAGCCGGCGCTGCTGCCGGCGGCGCCGCGACATCGGCACCCGCATCGGTATCGATCCAGCATTCGCGAACCGCGCTGCGCTGCAAGCGCCGCAGGTCGGCCGGATCGTTGAGCAGGAACTTGGTTTTCCAGAACGGATGGTCCAGCCACGCGCCTTCCAGCGCATGCAGATGCATGCCGATGCGGACAGCGGAAACGGGGATCTTTTTCAGCATAAGGGCGTGCCCCTCCCGAGGCGGATCGATTCTCGGCGGAACCGGGCTGCATCCTGCCCCGAACAGCGGGCCAGTCAAAAGCAGAAAAGCCGCCCGAAGGCGGCCTTTGTCGTGCTCAGGGAGACCGCGACAGTCAGCGGAACTTGGCCTGCGGCACGGTCTTCAGGTCGCCCGGCAGCGACGCGATATAAGCGGCGATCTGCTTCAGCTCGGCTTGTTTGAACTGCTTCACCTGGCCGACCATGATGGCGTTGCTGCGGCCATGCTGAGCTTTGCCTTCGGTCTGGTAGGCCTTGAGCGCGAAGAACAGATAGTCGGCATGCTGGCCGGCCAGCTTGGGGTAGCTGCCGTCGATCGGCTTGTTGTAGTTGGCGCCATGGCAGGATGCGCAGACACCCTTAGTCAGCAGCGCTTCGACTTCGGCCGAAGGCTTGACGGCAGGGGTGTCGGCCACGGCCACCAGACTGCTCTTGCCGTTTTGTTCGTAGTACGCCGCCAGGTCGGCCATGTCGGCGTCGCTCAGCGATCCGGCGATGCCGCGCATCGACGGATGTTTGCGCTCGCCCTTTTTGTAGGCATTCAGCGACGCGACGATGAACTTCGCGCCCTGGCCCGAAATCATCGGCACCCGATAGACCTCGGGGAAGCTCGCCTGGTAACCCACGATGCCGTGGCAGCCGATGCAAGTCGCGGCCTTCTTTTCGCCTTCTTTGGCGTCCTGCGCGTTGGCGCCGTTGAGGGTGCCGGCCAGTGCCAGCAGCATGGTGAGGGCTTTGATCATCTGGGGTGTCGAAGGTGCGGATACGGAGGCAATCGGCCGATTATAG
>JAYUSP010000179.1:0-6592 GCA_043755615.1 Betaproteobacteria bacterium | reverse complement strand
CGGCCAGCGCCACCACACGCAAGCTCAACTACCGCGAAACACGCGAGCTGGAGGCGCTGCCAGCCAGCATCGAGGCACTCGAAGTCGAGCAGCGCGAGATCGGTGACCTGCTCGCCAGCGGCGAGCTCTACGCCAATGAGCCGCAACGAGCGGCCGAACTCTCGTCGCGATTCGCGCGGATCGAGACCGAACTGATGGCAAGCCTCGAGCGCTGGGAAGCGCTCACCGCGCTTTTGTCTCGTTAGACGTCTGAGAGGCTGAGAGTCTTTCGATCATGCCCGCTCATCACGCCACAAGACGCCCGCTCGTCGTTGCAAATGCTCGCCATAGCCCGAGCTATGGCTGTGCTTTGCGCCTCGATCGACCGCCTTTTGGCGCGCTGCTCGGGCACGCTCGAAAAACTCTCAGCCTCTGAATCCAGTCCACCATGACGACCTCACAGAACAACCCCAACCCGCCAGACAACGAGAACTCGCCGAATGGCGCCAATCCGGTGCCGGCAGAACTGAACGCCGCGGCCGACGGCGCCGGCAGCCCGCCGAGCATCGAGCAGCGCCTGGCCGAGCTTGAGGCGCGCCACGCCGAAGTCTCCGACGCTTACCTGCGCGCCAAGGCCGAGGTCGAAAATACGCGCCGCCGCACTGATGACGAGATCGGCAAAGCGCGCAAATATGCGGTCGAGAGTTTTGCCGACAGCCTGCTGCCGGTGAAGGACAGCCTCGAAGCTGCGATCGCGATGCCCGACGCCAAACCCGAGCAGATGATCGAAGGCGTGCATGCGACGCTGCGCCAGCTCAGCGCAGCGCTGGAGCGGCACAAGGTGGTGCAGATCGCGCCGCCCGCGGGGACCAGATTCGACCCCCACCAGCACCAGGCGATCAGTGTCGTGGCCGCGGCGCAAGAGGCGAATACCGTCGTCGCCGTGCTGCAAAAAGGCTACCTCATCGCCGACCGCGTGTTGCGCCCGGCCCTGGTCACGGTCACGGCGCCGAAATAGCGCTTTTCGCCGCCCGGCGGGGTTGAAAGCCCGCAAGTTATCCACAACTCGAAGACATCCTTTTCCATTCCGCAGGAGCAACAAAATCATGGGCAAGATCATTGGCATCGACCTGGGCACGACCAACTCGTGTGTGGCCATCATGGAAGGCAACACGACGCGGGTCATCGAAAACAGCGAAGGCGCGCGCACGACGCCGTCGATCATTGCCTACCAGGACGACGGCGAAGTGCTCGTCGGCGCATCGGCCAAGCGCCAGGCGGTGACCAACCCGCGCAATACGCTGTACGCCGTGAAACGCCTGATCGGGCGCAAGTTTAGCGAGAAGGAAGTCCAAAAGGACATCGGCCTGATGCCCTTCACGATCGCCGCCGCCGACAACGGCGACGCCTGGGTCGAGGTGCGAGGCAAGAAGCTCGCGCCGCCGCAGGTCAGCGCCGAAGTCCTGCGCAAGATGAAAAAAACCGCTGAGGATTACCTTGGCGAAGAAGTCACCGAAGCGGTGATCACGGTGCCGGCCTACTTCAACGACAGCCAGCGGCAGGCAACCAAGGACGCCGGGCGCATCGCCGGCCTGGACGTCAAGCGCATCATCAACGAGCCAACCGCTGCAGCACTCGCCTTCGGCCTGGACAAACATGGCAAGGGCGACCGCAAGATCGCGGTCTTCGACCTCGGCGGCGGCACCTTCGACATCAGCATCATCGAGATCGCTGATGTCGACGGCGAGAAGCAGTTCGAAGTGTTGTCGACCAACGGCGACACGTTCCTCGGCGGTGAAGATTTCGACCAGCGCATCATCGACTACATCGTCGCCGAGTTCAAAAAGGACCAAGGCGTCGACCTGACCAAGGACGTGCTCGCGCTGCAGCGGCTGAAAGAAGCCGCCGAGAAGGCCAAGATCGAGTTGTCTAACTCGACCCAGACCGACCTCAACCTGCCTTACATCACCGCCGATGCAAGCGGCCCGAAGCACCTGAATATCAAGCTCACGCGGGCCAAGCTCGAGTCGCTCGTCGACGAACTCATCGAGCGCACGATGGAACCTTGCCGCATCGCTGTGAAGGACGCCGGTGTCAAGCTGACTGAGATCGACGACGTGATCCTGGTCGGCGGCATGAGCCGGATGCCCAAGGTGCAGGACAAGGTCAAGGAGTTCTTCGGCAAAGAGCCGCGCAAGGATGTCAACCCCGACGAAGCGGTTGCCGTGGGCGCGGCGATCCAGGGCCAGGTGCTCGGTGGTGAGCGCAAGGACGTGCTGCTGCTGGACGTGACGCCGCTGTCGCTGGGCATCGAAACGCTGGGTGGCGTGATGACCAAGATGATCAAGAAAAACACCACCATCCCGACCAAGTTTGCGCAGGTGTTCTCCACCGCCGACGACAACCAGCCGGCAGTCACGATCAAGGTCTACCAGGGCGAGCGCGAGCTGGCGTCGGGCAACAAGAGCCTGGGCGAGTTCAACCTCGAAGGCATCCCGCCGTCACCACGCGGCATGCCGCAGATCGAGGTCACGTTCGACATCGACGCCAACGGCATCCTGCATGTCAACGCCAAAGATAAAGGCACGGGCAAGGAAAACAAGATCACGATCAAGGCCAACTCCGGGTTGAACGAGGGCGAGATCGAGAAGATGGTGCGCGACGCCGAGGCCAACGCCGCCGAGGACAAGAAAAAACTCGAGCTGGTGCAGGCGCGCAACCAGGCTGACGGCCTCGTGCATTCGACAAACAAGTCACTTGCCGAACATGGCGACAAGCTTGATGCCGCCGAGCGCGAGAAGATCGACGCGGCCTTGAAAGAGGTCGACGACGCGATGAAGGGCGACGACAAGGCGACCATCGAAGCCAAGACCGAAGCCCTTATGACGGCGAGCCAGAAACTCGGCGAGAAGGTCTACGCCGAAGCGCAGGCGGCTGCCACCGCAGCCGGCGCAGCAGCCGGCGGTGCGGCGAACAATGAAGCAGCGCAGCCCGAAGGCCCGGCGGGCGCCGCGGCCGGCGCGTCCCGGCCAGCTGACGACAACGTGGTCGACGCCGACTTCAAGGAAGTCAAGAAGTGATCTGGCGCTGTCCCGGGCAGCAAGGGCCGCAGACCCGGCTGCCGTGAACTTGTCGCCGCGTTGAGGAAGGGGCCACGCCGCTCTGACCTCAACGCGGCGCTTTTGCGTGGCGTTGCTGCGCACAATCGGAATCCCCATGGCAAAGCGCGACTACTACGACATCCTCGGCGTGCCCAAGAACGCGGCCGAGGAAGACATCAAGAAGGCCTACCGCAAGCTGGCCATGAAGCACCACCCTGACCGTAACCAGGGTGACGACGCGAAGAAGTCGGAAGAAAAGTTCAAGGAGGCCAAGGAGGCCTACGAGATGCTTTCCGACACGCAAAAGCGCGCCGCTTACGACCAGCATGGTCATGCCGGCGTCGACCCCAACATGGGCGGCCGCGGCGGCGAAAACATGGGCGGTTTTGCCGAAGCCTTTGGCGATATCTTCGGCGACATCTTTGGCGGCGGCGCTGGCGGCGGCGCCCGGCGTGGTGCTGGCGGCCAACAGGTCTACCGCGGCGGCGATCTATCGTACGCGATGGAGATCACGCTCGAAGAAGCGGCCCACGGCAAGGACACGCAGATCCGCATCCCGAGCTGGGAAAACTGCGAAACCTGCAAGGGCTCGGGCGCCAAACCCGGCACCAGCCCCAAGACCTGCGGCACCTGCAACGGCGCCGGTACGGTGCACATGCGCCAGGGGTTCTTCAGCATCCAGCAGACCTGCCCACATTGCCGCGGCACCGGCAAGATCATCCCCGAGCCGTGCACCACCTGCAGCGGTGCCGGCAAGATCAAGCGCCAGAAAACGCTGGAGGTGAAAATCCCGGCCGGCATCAACGACGGCATGCGCATCCGCTCAGCCGGCAACGGCGAGCCAGGCACGAATGGCGGGCCGTCGGGTGACCTGTATATCGAGATCCGCTCCAAGCAGCACGAGATCTTCGAACGCGACGGCGACGACTTGCACTGCACGGTGCCGATCGCGCTGACGCTGGCCGCGCTGGGCGGTGCCATCGAGGTGCCCACGCTCGGCGCCAAGGCCGAGATCGAGCTGCCCGAAGGCACGCAGCATGGCAAGACCTTCCGCCTGCGCGGCAAGGGCGTCAAGGGCATCCGCTCGAGTTATCCCGGCGACCTCTATTGCCACATCTCGGTGGAGACGCCGGTGAAGATCACCGAGCACCAGCGCAAGCTGCTCAAAGAACTTGACGAGTCGTTCCGCAAATCGGGCGAGCGCCACTCACCAAATTCGAAGACCTGGACCGACCGCGTCAAGGACATCTTCAAGTAGCTGCCGCCGCACGCGCGCAGCAGCCGGGACACCCAGCGGTTCAGAACAGCGATGCCTGCGCTGGCACGACCGCACCGGCACGACGAAACTGCGACAAGTCGAGCGGCTTGCGCTCGCGGTTCAGGCCGAGCCGCTTTGAAGCGATGTGAAACCGCGATCGCAGCAGCGCGGCCCAGGTGCCCTGGCCAGTCATGCGCGAGCCGAAGCTGGCGTCGTAGTCGCGCCCACCGCGCATCTCGCGCACTCGGGCCATGACCCGCCCGGCGCGGTCGGGGAAATGTTGCTCAAGCCATCGCCGAAAGATCGGGTTCACCTCCCACGGCAGGCGCAGCACGACACTGAAGGCCGAGCTTGCGCCGGCGTCTGCTGCGGCCTTGAGAATGCGTTCGAGTTCAGGCTCGTTGAGGAACGGGATGATCGGCGACACGCTCACCCCCACCGGCACGCCCGCCTTGGCCAGCGCCTCGATCGTGCGCAGGCGCCGGTGCGGCGCAGCGGCGCGGGGCTCCATCACCCGCGCAAGTTCAGGGTCGAGCGTGGTGATCGACACATAGGCCGCTGCCATGCCATCAGCGGCCATCGGCGCGATCAGATCGAGGTCGCGCTCGATCAAGGCCGATTTGGTGATCACCGAAAACGCATGCCGGTGTTCGGCCAGCACTTCGATCAACGAGCGCGTGATGCGCAATCGCCGCTCGGCGGGTTGGTAGGCGTCGGTTGCCGAGCCCAGGTTCAGTGGCAGCGGTGTGTAGGCCGGGCTGGCAAAAGCAACCCGCAGGCGCTGGGCGGCGTTGACCTTGGCGACGATACGGGTTTCGAAGTCCAGGCCCGGTGACAGGTTCAGATAACTGTGTGTCGGCCGCGCGAAGCAATAGGTGCAGCCATGTTCACAGCCACGATACGGGTTGATTGACAGATCGAAGCCGATGTCGGGCGAGTCGTTGCCCGAGAGGATCGACTTGACCGACTCTTCGATGATCTGCGTTGCCGGGCCGACCTGCTCTTGTGACGCCGCTTGTTCGAGCGAACCCCAGCCATCGTCGAAGCTCGAACGGCTGTCCTTTCTGAACCGGTGTTCGATGGCCCAGACCGTGCCGCGCCCTTTTTGCGGCATCAACATCAGCGTGGCGGGCGGGGTCGAAGGGGGCGACGTGGGCTGGCGCTGCATACTGTAAATATATACAGCTATTGCCGGCGCCGCAAGCACTGCGCTCGCGGCGCGCGATTGTTCTCTCGCATCGCCGATTGACAGGCGACGGTTTGGCCTGGGCTAGTACTCCGCGCTGCCGTCGGGCGCCATATTGTCGAAGCGAGTTAGCGGTTTCAGGAAGGTCAGTTTGACCGTGCCCACCGGCCCGTTGCGCTGCTTGGCGATGATGATCTCGGCAACCCCGGGCTCCTTGGACGCGTCCTTGTTGTAGTAGTCATCGCGGTAGATGAAGGTGATGACATCGGCGTCCTGCTCGATGGCGCCGGACTCGCGCAGGTCGCTCATCATGGGCCGCTTGTCGGGGCGGCTTTCGACGCTGCGGTTGAGCTGCGACAGCGCCAGCACGGGGCATTGCAGTTCCTTGGCCAAGGCCTTCATGCCGCGCGAGATTTCACCGAGCACGGTGGCGCGATTCTCGTCGCTGCCGCTGCTGCCACTCATCAGCTGCAGATAGTCAACGACGATCAGCCCGAGTGTGCCGCCATATTGGCGCGCGAGCCGGCGCGCCCGCGCACGCAGCTCAGCGGCGGTGAGCGCCGAGGTCTCGTCGATAAAAACCGGCGCTGCGCTCAGGCGCGTGGCGGCTGGCGGCAGGCGCTCCCATTCGTCGTCACGCAGCTTGCCGGTGCGCAGATGCTGCTGGTCGATGCGCGCCAGCGAGCCGACCAGGCGCAGCGCAAGTTGTGAAGCACCCATTTCCATCGAGAAGATGGCCACGGGCAAGCCTTCTTCAACGGCCACATGCTCGGCGATATTCAACGCAAAAGCGGTCTTGCCCATCGACGGCCGCGCGGCGAGCACGATGAGGTCGCCCTTTTGCAGGCCCGCGGTCATGCGGTCGAGGTCATAAAAGCCGGTGCGGATGCCGGTGACTTCTTCGGGTCCGTTGCGGTCGAGTTCGTCGACCCGGTCGAGCAGCGCCTTGACCAACGGCGCGATGCCCTGGAAGCCGACGCGCCCGCGCGAACCTTCTTCGCCAATGCGCAGGATCTTCGCCTCGGCGTCGTCAAGGATCAGCGACACCGCCTGGCCGCCGGGGTTGAA
>JAYUSP010000178.1:0-6607 GCA_043755615.1 Betaproteobacteria bacterium | reverse complement strand
GCAAGACCTCGGGCAAGGTCAAGTGCAACCAGTTGCCGCGTGCGGTGTCAGCGCCACCGGGCACTTTCGAGGCGGTGCGCAACGGCCTGGCCGATTTGTCGTTCACCGTGCACGGCTACACGCCCGGCCGTTTTGTGACGACGCAGATGGCCGAGGTGCCTTTCCTCGGGCAGTCGTCCGAGGCGACCTCGGTGGCCTTCCAGCGCATGTACCAAAAACATCCGGCGATCGCTGAGGAGCACAAGGGTGTGAAGGTCATCGCCGTGTTCACGCATGGCCCGGGCATGGTCTTCAATACCAAGCGCCCGATCACCAAGGCCGACGACCTGGCAGGCATGAAGTGGCGCATCGGCGGCGGCATGATCAACGAGATGACCAAGGCGCTGGGCATGAACGTCACGCTCAAGCCGGCGAGCGAAAGTTACGAGCTGCTGTCCACCGGCGTGATGGACGGCACCCTGTTCCCGGCCGAGTCGGTTGAAGGTTTCAAGCTCGACAAGATCATCAAGTACGCGACCACCTTCCCCGGCGGCCTCTACAACACGAGCTTCGTCTTCATGATGAACCAGGCCAAATACGACGGCCTGCCGGTGGACGTGAAAAAGGCCATCGACGAGATGAGCGGCGAATTTGCCGCACGCATGATGGGCAAGGGCTGGGACAAGGTCGACCGGCGCGGCATGGCCTTCATGCAGGCCGCAGGCGTGCAGTTCGTGAAGGCCGATGCGGCCTTCGTCAAGACCGTCACCGAGAAGACCGCGCCGGTGGTCGATGCCTGGGTCAAGGCCGCCGAAGCCAAAGGCCTGAAAGACCCGAAGAAGGTGCTCGCCGAGTTCCGCGCCGAAATCGGCAAGCTGCAATAGGTCGACTCTGGCCTGATCGATGACCCACAGCGCAGACCGTCGCCGCAAGCCCGCTTGAAGCTCGCTTGAAAAAAGCCCTCGATCGGCTGTGTTCGGTGCTCGCCGCCGCAGCGCTGTTTGCGATCATGTTGCTGACGCTGTTCGACGTCAGCGGTCGCAAGTTGATCGACACCTCGGTGCCGGGCTCGCTGGAGCTGACCGAATTGCTGATGGTGCTGGTCATCTTTGCCGGCCTGCCGCTGGTCAGCTTGCAAGGCGAGCATGTCGTCTTCGACTCGCTCGACAGCCTGCTGCCCAAGGCGCTGCGTCGCGTGCAACAGGCGGCTGTGAATTTGCTCTGCGCAGCAGCGCTGGGCGGCATCGCCTGGCTGGTCTGGATCAAGGCCGGGCAGATGGCCGAGTATGGTGACGTGACGGCGCAACTGCGGCTGCCGTTGGGGCCGTTTGTGTACCTGATGGGCCTGTTGTGCGGGGTCACCGCGGCGGTGCACTTGCTGCTCGTCTGGCAGCCGGTGGCGCACCATCATCCGGGTGTCGACAGCGGCACGGCGGGGCCTGGGGTTTGAGCATCTTTGAACGCGCCCCGTACGCTGCCGATGCGCTTGCCGGTGAGCTGCCGGTGAAAGCCGCATGAACGACGCCCTGATCGGCTTTGCCGCGGTGTTTGCGCTGGCCCTGCTGCGTGTGCCGCTGGCCTTTGCAATGGGCCTGGTCGGCTTTGTCGGCCTCGGCCTGTTGCGCGGTTGGCCGCCGACGATGGCCAACGCCGCGCAGGTGATTTACGACACCGGGTTTGCGTACACGCTCAGCGTCGTGCCGTTGTTCATCCTGATGGGCAATTTTGTCGCCCGTGCCGGCCTGGCGCACGAGCTCTTCCGCGCCGCGTATGCGTTCATCGGCCATCTGCGGGGTGGGCTGGCGCATGCGACGGTGATCGCCTGCGCCGGCTTTGGCGCGATTTGCGGCTCGTCGATCGCGACCGCGGCGACGATGAGCAAGGTGGCTTATCCGCCGATGAAAAAACTCGGCTACAGCGACTACCTGAGCACCGGCGTCATCGCTGCCGGCGGCACGCTGGGGATCATGATTCCGCCGTCGACGATCATGGTCATCTACGGCATCGTCACCGAGACCAGCATCGGCAAACTCTTTGCGGCGGGTGTCTTGCCGGGGCTGTTGTGCGCGGCGCTGTTGATGGTGGGCGTGGCCTGGATCACCTGGCGCGACCCCGCCGCCGGCCCGGCCGGTGAACGATCGAGCTGGCCGCAGCGGCTGGCCGCGCTGCGCGACATCTGGGGCGTCGCGCTGCTCGTCTTCGTTGTGCTCGGCGGCATCTATGGCGGCGTCTTCACGGCCACCGAAGGCGCGGGCATCGGCGCATCGGGGGCGTTTTTCTTTGCGCTGGCGCGTGGTGCGCTGACGCTGAAGATCCTGATCGACGTGCTCGTTGAAAGCGCGCGCACGACGGCGATGTTGTTTGCGATCCTGATCGCGGCGATGTTGTTTTCTAGCTTCGTCAATTTCACGACGATGCCCAACGACCTGAAAGAGTGGATCCTGCACCTGGGCTTGAGTCCGCTGATGGTGGTCGGCGCGATGATGCTCATCTACGTGCTGCTGGGCACGATCATGGAAGAGCTGTCGATGGTGCTGTTGACGATTCCGGTCTTTTTCCCGATCGTCACCGGCCTCGGGTTCGATCCGGTCTGGTTTGGCGTGCTGATCGTGCTCGTGGTCCAGATCGGCCTGATCTCGCCGCCGGTCGGGATGAACCTGTTTGTGCTCAACGCGCTGCTCAAAGAGGTCACGCTGCGGCAGATCTTTCGCGGCGTCTGGCTCTTTGTCGCGATGCTCGTGATCGCGCTCATCGTCGTGCTTGAATTTCAGCCGATTGCGTTGTGGCTGCCCGGCTTCATGCGCTGAGGCGCTTCACGCTCGCGAGCCGCCGCCAGACCCGCCAGCCCAGCAGCAGCGCCAGGATCGCGGCGTAGACCGACCATTCGGCAAAGTCGTTCTTGCCGGCGCGCATCCAGAAGAAGTGCAGCAGCGCGAGCAGCGCGGTGGCGTAGACCAGGCGGTGTAGCCGTTGCCAGCGCTGGGCGCCGAGCTTGCGGATCGCGGCGTTGAACGAGGTCGCCGCCAGCGGCAACATCGACAGCAGCGCCGCGCTACCGACCAGGATGAACGGGCGCTTGCCGATATCCTTGAAGATTGCTGCGGCGTCGAAGCCCATGTCGAGCCAGGCAAAACACAGGAAGTGCATCACGCCATAAAAAAACGTGAACAGGCCGAGCATGCGCCGCAGCCGTGCCAGCGCATGCCAGCCGGTCAGCGTTCGCAAGGGCGTGACTGCCAGCGTCAGGCACAGGAAGCGCAACGTCCAGTCGCCGGTGCTGCGGATCAGCGCTTCGGCGGGGTTGGCGCCCAGGGTGTTCGCGATCGCACCCCAGATCAGCCAGACAAACGGCAGCAACGCGAGCACAAACAGCGCGGGCTTGGTCTCGCGCCGAGCCAAACCCGCGTTGATGCCACGCCGAAGCACCGCGGTTTCAGTAGAGGCGCTTGAGGTCCATGCCGGCATACAGCTGCCCGACCTGCGGCTCGTAGCCGTTGAACATCAGCGTCGGGCGTTTTTTGGTCAGCACGCCGTCTTCGCCGATGCGGCGCTCGCTGGCCTGGCTCCAACGCGGATGGTCGACGGTCGGGTTGACGTTGGAATAGAAGCCGTATTCGCTGGCCGCGGCGACTTCCCAACTCGTCTTCGGCTGCTTTTCCAGGAAGCGGATCTTGACGATCGACTTGCCCGACTTGAAGCCGTATTTCCACGGCACCACCAGCCGCAGCGGGGCGCCGTTCTGCTTGGGCATCACCTCGCCGTAGAGGCCAAAAGCGAGCAGCGTCAGCGGGTGCATCGCTTCATCGATGCGCAGGCCCTCGACATAGGGCCATTCGAGCACCGGTGAGCGCAGGCCCGGCATCTGCGCGCGGTCGGCCAGGGTCACGAACTGGACAAATTTGGCGCCGCTGGTGGGCTCGACTTTTTTGATCAGCTCGGCCAGCGAGTAGCCGACCCAGGGGATGACCATCGACCAGCCTTCAACACAGCGCAGCCGGTAGATGCGCTCTTCCATCGGGCTCAGTTTCAGCAGCGCGTCGAGATCCCAGTTTCCGGGTTTGCGTACGGCGCCTTCGATGGTCACCGTCCACGGCTTTGTCTTCAGCGTGTGGGCATTTGCCGCGGGGTCGGCCTTGTCGGTGCCAAATTCGTAGAAATTGTTGTAGCCGGTGATATCGGCGTAGGGCGTGAGCTTTTCCATCGTCGCCGCGCCGCTGACCACGCTGCGCGCGCCGGGCAGTGCGGCGAGTTTGCCCGGGCCGGGTGTCATCGCCATCGCGCTGCGGCCAGCCCAGCCGGCGAGCGCCGCGCCCGCGGCGCCGGCAGCCAGCCTGCGCAGCAGGCTGCGACGTTGCTCAGCCATGTGGCGCGGGGTGGTCTCCGACGCGACCGAATGCTGGTAGCCGCGGTCTTTCAGGAAGTGCATGCCCCTGGTCCTCAGGATGTTGGTTCGCCGGCGGCGGACCTATTGGTTGCCGTATCGGTCGCTGGCCACCGGTGCGACATTACACCGGCAACGATCGGCGCAGTCCCGGCAAAAGGCCGGTCATCGACCGGCGGGCAGAACAACATGCCGGTCATCAACCGGCATGAGGGCGAGCGTGCCGTGCCGCAGTTTCAGCGCAGGCCGGCAATGTAGTCGGCGACGGCCTTGAGTTCCTGGTCGTTCATCTTCGTCACCACGGCCGTCATCTGCAGGCTGTTGCCGCGGCCGCCGGAACGAAAAGCCAGCAGTTGCGCCTCGACGTAGTCAGCATGCTGGCCACCCAGGCGCGGGTACTGCGCCGGCACGCCAGCGCCGGCCGGGCCGTGGCAGCCGGCGCAGGCCGGGACAGCCTTGTCGGCGATGCCGCCGCGCCAGATGCGTTCGCCCAGGCGGATCGAGTCCTTGTTCTTCGCGGCGCCGGGTTTGGCGGTCTTGCCGGCGTAGAACGCGGCGACATGTTTCATATCGTCCTCACCCAGCGTCGCGGCAAAACCCTTCATCACCGGGTTGGCGCGTTTGCCGGATTTGAATTCGTGCAGTTGCTTGACCAGATATTCCGGATGCTGCCCTTGCAGGATCGGGTTGGCCGGGCTGCCGCGGCTGCCGTCGGCGGTGTGGCAGGCGCCGCAGACGGCGGTCACCAGCGCCTGGCCCTTGGCCGGATCGGGCTTGAACGCGGCCTTGGCCGGCTCGGCAGCCAGCGCGGGGCCGGCAATCGACGCGGTGATCAGCGCGGTGATCACCGCGGCAAGGAGGAGGGCAGGTGTCTGCTTCATGTCGATAGGTGTCGTCAAAGCGTGGGCGTAAACCCAACGATTTTACAATGCACCATGAACCTTCCCCAAGCCGCCGCGGCCACGGCCCCCCCGAAGCAGCTTGCGGCGCTGGCCTGGGCCCATACCGCGCGCTTCCTCACGACGGCGTCCAAGCTCGAACAACTGCCCCAGCATGGGCTGGCGGAGATCGCTTTTGTCGGCCGCTCCAACGCCGGCAAATCGACCGCGATCAACACCCTGGCGCAGCACAAGCGACTGGCCTTCGCATCGCGCACGCCGGGGCGCACGCAGCACATCAACCTCTTCGAAGTCGGCCCCAAGGACGCTGCCGACACCGTCTTTGCCGACCTGCCGGGTTATGGCTATGCGGCCGTCGAGCGCGACGCCAAACGGCGCTGGCAGCAGGTGATGGCCGACTACCTGGTGCAGCGCAAGCCGCTGCGTGGCGTGGTGTTGATGATCGACTCGCGGCTGGGTTTCACCGAGCTCGACCAGCGCCTGCTCGACTTCATCGCCGCGCGCATCGACAGCGGCGAGGTCAAGCTGCTGGTGCTGCTGACCAAGGCCGACAAGCTCAACCGCAGCGCCGCGCAACAAGCGCTCGTCGCTGCGCAGGCAGCGCTGGCCGAATGGGCAGGTGAGAAAGCCGATATCGGCGTCACGCTGTTTTCGGCGCTCAAGCGCATCGGCATCGGCGACGCGGCGCAGACCTTGCATGACTGGAGCCGGCCAGCATGATTGAGTTGTGTGATGTCGCGTTGCCACATGGCATCACACTGAGCTGCCGCAGCGCCGGGCCGGCCGGGGTCACGAATGCGCCGCGCGTGATGTTCCTGCATGGCTTCCCCGAGGCGGCCTTTGTGTGGGACGAGGTCATGCGCGCGCTGGCGCCTGGTCTGCGCTCGCTGGCCCCCAACCTGCGTGGCTACGAGCGCTCGTCGGCGCCTGCCGACGTCGCCGCCTACCGCGCCAAACACCTGATGGCCGATATCGTGGCCCTGGTCGAGCAGACCGGCGGCCCGCTGGACCTGCTCGTCGCCCACGACTGGGGCGGCGCGGTGGCGTGGAACCTGGCCGCTCAGAATCCGCAGATCATGAAGCGGCTGCTGATCATCAACTCGCCGCATCCGGCGACGTTTCTGCGCGAGCTGCGTGACAACGCCGATCAGCAAGCCGCCAGCGCCTACATGACCTTTTTGTGCCGGCCGGATGCCGAGGCGCTGCTCGCGGCGAACGACTTCGCGCGCATCTGGCCGTTCCTGAACAACCCGCATGGCGCCGCATGGCTAACGCCAGAAGTGATGGCCCAGTACGCCCAAGTCTGGTCGGCCGGCCTGACCGGGGCGCTGAACTTCTACCGCGCGTC
>JAYUSP010000177.1:0-6615 GCA_043755615.1 Betaproteobacteria bacterium | reverse complement strand
GGCGCTGTGCCCACCCTGGCGGCGGCCGCCGATTCGCCGGTCACTTTCAACATCGGTGCCGTCACCGACTACCGCTACCGCGGCATTTCGCAGAGCCGGCTCCAACCCGCCGTGCAGGGCGGCATCGACTGGTCGGGCGGCGGCTTCTACGCCGGTGCTTGGGGCTCGACGATCAAGTGGGTCAAGGACGGCGGCGGCGACGGCAGCATCGAGCTCGACCTGTACGGCGGCTACAAGGGCGAGATCACCAAAGAGCTGGCCTACGACATCGGCGTGCTGACCTACCAGTACCCGGGCAACAAGCTCAACCCGAGCGCCAACACGACCGAGATCTACGGCGCACTGACCTTCGGCCCGGCAACCGCGAAATATTCGCGCAGCACGACCAACCTGTTCGGCTTTGCCAACAGCAAGGGCAGCGGTTATCTCGACCTTAGCGCGACCTTCGATGTCGGCGGCTTCTCGGTCACGCCGCATATCGGCAAGCAGACGGTGAAGAACCTCGGCACGGCTTCGTACACCGACTACTCGGTCAGCGTGAGCAAGGAATGGAGCGGGGTGACCTGGAGCGCGACGCTGGTCGACACCGACACCAAGGCCTATGTCGGTGCCGGCGGCAAAGACCTGGGCAAAGCCGGCCTCGTGCTGGGTGCGAAGCTGAATTTTTGAACTTGAATCGAAACCGAGCCGACCCCGAAACTGAAAACGAATCCGCCTGCAGGAGCACGACATGAAAATGGTTACCGCGATCGTCAAACCGTTCAAGCTCGACGAAGTACGCGAGGCGCTCAGCGGCATCGGCGTGCAAGGCATCACCGTCACCGAGGTCAAGGGTTTCGGGCGCCAGAAGGGCCACACCGAGCTCTACCGCGGCGCCGAATATGTCGTCGACTTTTTGCCCAAGGTGAAGATCGAAGCCGCGGTCGACGACGCCCTCGTCGACCGCGTCATCGAGGCCATCGAGGCCTCGGCGCGCACCGGCAAGATCGGCGACGGCAAGATTTTTGTCTGCCCGCTTGAACAGGTCGTCCGCATCCGCACCGGCGAGACCGGCAAGGACGCGCTGTAGCCCCGGCGCGCCACAGCCCACTTCTGACGCATCACCTTTTCAACGAGACCCCACGATGAAACATCTCATTGCCTCCCTGGCCCTGGGCCTGGCGGCGTTCGGCTTCAGCGCTGCGACGCTGGCACAAGGCGCGGCTTCGGCGCCGGTTGCAGCCGCGGCCTCCGCGGCCGACGCCGCTGCGGCGGCCGCGCCCGCCACAGCCGCCGCAGCCGCACCCGCCGCAGCGGCATCGACCCCGGTGCCGAACAAGGGCGATACGGCCTTCATGACGATCGCCACCGCGCTTGTGATCCTGATGACGATCCCCGGCCTGGCGCTGTTCTACGGTGGCCTGGTGCGAGCCAAGAACATGCTCAGCGTGCTGATGCAGGTCTTCATGATCTTCTCGCTGATCTCGGTGCTGTGGGTGGTCTATGGCTACACCCTGGCCTTCACCGCGGGCAACCCGTTCTTCGGCGTGCTCGACAAGATCTTCCTCAAAGGCATCACGCCTGAATCGGTAGCCGCGACTTTCAGCAAGGGGGTCTATATCCCGGAGCTGACCTTCGTCGCTTTCCAGGGCACCTTCGCCGCGATCACCACCGCGCTGATCGTCGGCGCCTTTGCCGAACGCATCAAGTTTTCGGCGGTGCTGATGTTCTCGGTGCTGTGGTTCACCTTCGCCTACTTGCCGATCGCGCATATGGTCTGGTACTGGGACGGCCCGGACGCGATCACCAGCGAAAAAGCCCTCGAAGCCGTCACCGCATCGGCCGGCTTCATGTGGGCCAAGGGCGCGCTCGACTTCGCCGGCGGCACCGTCGTGCACATCAACGCCGCCGTCGCCGGCCTGGTGGGTGCGTACATGATCGGCAAGCGCATCGGCTATGGCCGTGAGTCGATGACCCCGCACAGCCTGACGCTGACGATGGTCGGTGCCTCGCTGCTGTGGGTGGGCTGGTTCGGCTTCAACGCCGGATCGAACCTCGAAGCCAATGGCCTGGCCGCGCTGGCCTTCATCAACACCATCGTTGCCACCGCCGCCGCCACCTTGTCGTGGACCGCTGCGGAGTCGCTGATGAAGGGCAAGGCCTCGATGCTCGGTGCAGCGTCCGGTGCCGTCGCCGGCCTCGTCGCGATCACCCCGGCCTGCGGATTTGTCGGCGTTGGCGGTGCGCTCGCGATCGGCCTCATCGCCGGTGTGTTGTGCCTCTGGGGTGTCAGCGGTTTGAAGAAGCTGCTCGGTGCCGACGACTCGCTGGATGTCTTTGGCGTGCACGGCGTCGGTGGCATCACCGGCGCGCTGCTGACCGGCGTTTTTGCCGCACCCAGCCTGGGTGGCACCGGCATCTGCAACTACGTCACCGACAAATGTGGCGAATGGGGCGGCATCGGCAACCAGGTCTGGATCCAGGCCCAGGGTGTGATCTTCACGGTGCTGATCTCGGGCATCGTGGCCTTCATAGCCTTCAAGCTCGTCGACATGGTGGTCGGCCTGCGGGTGGCCGAAGAAGACGAACGCGAAGGCCTGGACATCGCCTCGCATGGCGAGACCGCATACAGCAAATAGCCAGTTATCGCGCTGTGACCCCGAAGGCCGCCTGCGGGCGGCCTTTTTCATGCGCCGGCTCTATCATCAGCCGATGGTCCCGCACCTCACCTCCGCACTCACCGGCCCGATCAACGAGCTTGAGCAGCGCATCCTCGAATCGATGCCGGCGATCGAGCGCTGGTTTCGCCTCGAGTGGATGGAGCACACGCCGCCGTTTTATTGCGCCGTCGATATCCGCAACGCCGGCTTCAAGCTGGCACCCGTCGACACCGACCTGTTCCCCGGCGGCTTCCAGAACCTGACGCCAGAGATGTTGCCGCTGGCGGTGCAGGCGGCGATGGCAGCGATCGAAAAGATCTGCCCCGAGGCCAAGAACCTGCTGCTGATTCCAGAACCGGCTGCGCACAACAGCTTTTATCTGGCCAACGTGCAGCGCCTGGTGCTTATCTTTCACCAGGCCGGCCTGAACGTGCGCCTGGGCACGCTCGACCCGCAGGTCACCACCACGACCGCGGTGCATCTGCCCGATGGCAGCGAGTTGACATTGGAGCCGCTGGTGCGCCATCGGGGCCGGCTGGGCCTGAAAAATTTCGACCCGTGCACGATCCTGCTCAACAGCGATCTGCGCGCTGGCGTACCACGTTCATTGCAACATCTGAACGAGCAGTTTTTGCTGCCACCGCTGCATGCCGGCTGGGCGGTGCGGCGCAAGAGCCGGCACTTCCGAAGTTATGAAGAGCTGGCCAAGAAATTTGCCAAGCTGCTCGGCATCGATCCCTGGTTGATCAACCCGATGTACGACCGCTGCGGCGAAGTGAATTTCGACCAGCGTGTCGGCCTGGACTGCGTGCGCAGCCACACCGAAGCGCTGCTCGCCAAGCTGCGCCGCAAGTACAAGGAATTTGGCATCGGCGAAAAACCCTTTGTCGTGGTCAAGGCCGACGACGGCAGCCACGGCATGGGCATCATGACCGTGCGCGACATCCGCCAGCTCGACGACCTGCACCTGCATGCGCAGGAAAAAATGGGCTTCGACAAGGACGCTGCGCCAGTCACCGAAGTCATCATCCAGGAAGGTGTGCCGACCTGCGAGCGCATGAACGATGCCGTCGCCGAGCCGGTGGTCTACATGATCGACCGCTATGTCGTCGGTGGTTTCTACCGCATCCACGCCGAGCGCGGCATCGACGAGAACCTGAGCGCGCCAGGGTCGAGCTATGTGCCGCTGGCGTTTGCACAAAGCCACCGACTGCCGCGCCCGGGCGACAAGCCCGGCGCCAGTGCGCCGAACCGCTTTTACATGTACGGCGTCATCGGCCGCCTGGCGATGCTCGCGGCGAGCTACGAGCTCGAAGCCACCGACCCGGCGGCCGAGGTCTACGAATAGGCCATGGCGTCGCGCTGGATGTCAGGCTGACGCAGCGCCCTGCACGCCGACTTGCACCACAGACACCGGGAGCCCGGCCACACCCGGATCGACGGCGTAGAGTGATCCGCCACGCAGCCCCGGCCGCCACCAGCGCGCGCGCGGATCGCCAGCGGTGGTGACGAACAGGGTGCGCAAATCGACGCCACCAAAAGCGCAGGCGGTGACGTCGTGGTCCGGCATCGGCAACTCGCGCTCGACGCTGCCGTCGGGCCTGAACCGGCGCAGGCAGGCGCCGCCGTAAAACGCGATCCAGAGATGGTCTTCGGCATCGACAGCCATGCCGTCGGGATAACCGCGTGCCCCATCCGACCACGCAAAAAAGACGCGCTTGTTCGCCGGCAGCCCCAGCGCATCAAGTTCATAGGCATAGACCGTCTGCTGCGGTGAATCAGCGACGTAGACGGTGCGCGCGGCGCCGTCGAAGGCAAAGCCGTTCGGGATCGTGTAGCCGTCGTCGACCTGCCGCAGTTCGCCGCCGGGCTCGCGCCGGTACAGCGCGCCGATGGCGTTGCGGCCTTGGCGGCACATCGTGCCGGTCCACAAGCGACCGGCGGTGTCAACACCGGCGTCGTTAAGGCGCAGCTGCCCGGCGTCGCCCGGCGCATGTCCGAGCGATCGGATCGTGGTGCCGTCGGCGGTGGCCAGAACGAGTTCGGTGCCGACACCCAGGACGCGCCGGCCGCCATCGGCGAGCTTCGCAAACCCGAGCTCGGGCGCGACCTGGCGGCGCCGGCGAGCGGCACCGGTCGGCGTGCAGCCGAGCAGCTCGCCGCGCAGGCCATCAATGAACTGCACCCCCGCACTTGCGGGCACCCAGATCGGGGTCTCGCCGAGGTGAAGACGGGCATTCCACAGCAGCGAAGCCGGCCTTGCGTCAACTAATTCCGCTTGCGAATTCATTGCGACTTTTACCATCACGCTTCATATTTTCTTCACAAAAGTCGTCAGGGGCGCATCACCATGAACCATGCAATTTGGGTAGTCGACACGCCGAGCGTCGTCAGCGAAGTCATCGATGACGAGCTGGTGGTGATGAACCTCGCCACCGGCCATTATTTCAGCAGCGTGGGCAGCGGCGCGGTCGCCTGGGCCTGCCTGGAGCAAGGCATGGACAGCGCTGCCATCGCTGCGGTGCTGGGCCAGGCTTTTGATGCCACTGACGCGCAAATCGAAGCGGACCTGTCGAGCTTCATCAAATCGCTGCGCAGCAACGGCCTCGTGCGCCCCGGGGATGTTGCCACCGTGGCCGCTGCCACGGGCACCCGGCCACCGGCGTCGGCGATTCGTGCGCCTTACAGCAGCCCGCAGATGAACGCTTACACCGATATGAAAGACCTGCTGATGCTGGACCCGATCCACGACGTCGCCGATGAAGGCTGGCCCATGCGGCCGACCGGGCAGGCGGCGTGATGGGCCGCGCTGCGACGACGATCGATGTCGTCATCCCCTGCTACAACGCGGCACGATTTCTCGGCGAGGCGCTGGACAGCGTCTTTGCGCAAGGCCAGCCCGGGCTGCAGGTGATCCTCATCGACGACGGCTCCACCGACGACTGCGCCGCGGTGGCGCGGCGCTACGGCGCGCGCGTGCAACTGCACGCCCAAACCAACGCCGGCATCGCCGCGGCGCGCAATGCGGGCATCGGCAAGTCGCGCGCCGACTGGCTGGCCTTTCTGGACGCTGACGACATCTGGACCGCAGGCAGCCTGGCCGCGCGGCTGGCGCACCTTGCACAAGCGCCGTTGACCGATATCGTATTCGGCCGCCTCGAGCAGTTTCACAGCGCCGAGCTGGGCGCCGCGGCGCGTTTGCGTCTGCCCTTCGACCCGACCCCGGCGGATGCGCGGTTTGCCGGCACCTTGCTTGCACGCCGGGCGTCGTTCATGCGCGCCGGCCTGTTCGACACCACGCTGAAGGTCGGCGAAATGATCGAGTGGGTATCGCGCGCACAAGCGGTGCCGCTGGTCATCGCGCAGATTCAGCACATCAGCATGCGTCGCCGCATCCACGGCAACAATACGATGCTGCGCCAGGCACCTGGCCACGGCGACTACCTGCGCGCGCTGAAGGCGTCGATCGATCGCAAGCGGGCGCCACAGACCGGTTCGCTTGCAGGTTTGTCGGCGGCTCCGCGGTCAGCCTCCGGCGCCGCATGAGTACCGCCGCCACCGATCCGGCCGAGTTTTCGCAGCCCGGTCTGTTCCCGACCCTCGAGCAGCACCGCGTGCTGAGCGCCGCGCTGGGCGACGGCGACCGCGCGCTGGCAGCATTTGGCGAATGGCGCAGCTCGCTGCGCATCGAAGAACACTTCGATTACCAGGTGTTCCGCCTGCTGCCGCTGCTCTACGACAACCTGCGCCGCCTGGGCGTGCAGGACGCGCTGATGGGGCGGCTGAAGGGCACCTATCGCCTGACCTGGGCCAAGTCGCATCGCTTGTTCGACGAGGCCCGGCCGTTGGTCCAGGCGCTGCGCGATGCGGGCATTCGCGTCATGGGCCTCAAGGGCCTGCCACTGGCCCTGGCCTACTACGGCAACGTCGCATTGCGGCCGATGGGCGATATCGACCTGGCGGTGCGCCGCGCCGA
>JAYUSP010000176.1:0-6624 GCA_043755615.1 Betaproteobacteria bacterium | reverse complement strand
CCTCGACGCGGCCGAAGGACTTCGGCCGGCCGTCGGTGAACGCCAGCGCCGGCTTGTGGCAGCTCGCGCAGGCGAGCGTGCCGGTGCTTGACAAGCGGGGTTCGAAAAACAGGCGCTCACCGAGCGCGATCGCCTCGGGCTGGCCCGAGAAACGGTTGCCGGCGTCGGCCGCTGCAGGCTGTGGCCAGGGGCCGTGCTGCACGATCTGCCGTTGCACATCGGGCGGCAGGGCCAGCTGGAGCGGCGCCGCCCCACCCGGCTGCATGACGATCCACAACAGCGGCAGCGTGCACCGCCGCAGCCGAACCCACAGCGTGTTCACCGCAGCTCGACGTCTTGCGCCAGCAGCAGCCGCCGGCCGCCCGACTGCAACGTGAACTGGTAGCGCCAGCGCCCGGGCATGTGGAACATCAGGCCCTGGACGACATAGCGGCCGGCGCCCGCCGGCTGCACCGTGGCGCGGTAGTTCATGCCATGCCGATGCGCCGGCATCTCGGCGTCGACAGCGAGCAGTTGCGCGCTGCCACAGACCACCACATCAAGTTCGAAATGCCGGCCGACGGCCAGCGCTGCGGGCCGCGGTGCAAAGACGAGCACGACCGGGCCGGCGATGGTGTTGGCGTTCGCGTTGGCGTTCGCGTTGGCATCCGCCTCGATGCGCAGCCGCGTCTTCGCTTCGAGCGCGTCGCCACAGTCGGCGTACGCGTTGCCGGCGCCCAGCAGCAGCATCGCTGTCGCGACTGCGGCCGCTGCCATCGCGCGCCGGCCGGACATCATCGACGCTCGAAGCATCAAAAAAACTCAGCGCGCTGGCGCCACCGGCCGCAGCAGCGCTTCGGCGTTGCGCCAGGCGATGCGTTCGGCCAGCGCCGGCGGCAGGTCGGCCAGCCACTCGCGCGCGCCGCGGGCATGCGCGCCGACGTAATGCCAACGTTCGGGCGTGAAGGTGTCGGTGCCGACCATGAAACGGTCGGGAAATTCGGCGAAAGCCTCGCGCCAGGCGGGGTCGACCTTGCTGGCTCCGGCAACCGATAAGGCCTGGTCGTTGCGGTAGGCGAGGTCACACCACAGGCGCGGATGGCGGCGCAGCGTTTCGCGAACGTTCTCCGGCCGCTCGAAACCCGAATGGGCCCACAGCACCTTGGCGTCGCGCCACTGCGCAAAGAGGCGGTCGACGGCATCGATGTCGGAATGCGCGTGCAGCAGCAGGCCATGTTCGCGGGCCAGCGCGACCAGGCGCCTGGGCACGGGCAGCTCGGTGTCGCTGCCAAAGAGATGAAACTCGCCGATGCCGGCATAACGGTATCGGGCCAGCCGCTCTTCGAGATAACGCAGCACGCTGTCGTCGCGCACCCAGCTACTGATTTCGCCACGCGTGCGATAGGGTCGAAGCTCGGGCACGATCAGATCGGGCGCCTCGCGCAGCAGCATCTGCGTGCCCTCGTCGTTGGACGACGACACGAGTGCCCCGCGCAGGCCGGCAGCACGCAGCAACTGCACCGCCTGCTTGGGCGGCACCAGATCCCAGGCGTCGTGGCTGTAGTGCAGGTGGGCGTCGAAGATCGGCAGGGCCTCGGCCGCGTGGGCGCCGACCGGCCAGCCGCCCCAGCCCAGCGCAAGGCCTGCACCGACAACCCCACGCCGGCCGATCTGCATCGCTCTCAGGCCGGCGTGCGGCCGTTGAACAGGCGCTCGATGGCAACGTCGACAACCATCGCGCAAAGGCTGTAGAGCACCGAGCCGATCAGCGCTGCGCCAAAGCCGGTGACGTTGAAGCCGTCAAGCACCGAAGCCGCGGCCCAGAACATCAGCGCGTTGATCACAAACAGGAACAACCCCAACGTGACCAGTGTCACCGGCAGCGTCAGCAGCACCAGGATCGGCCGCACCAGCGTATTGAACAGGCCGATGACCAGGGCCGCGATCATGGCCGAGCCGAAGCTCGTGACGCTGACCCCGGCGTACAGATTGGCCACCAGCAACAGCGCTGCGGCAAGCAGCAACCAGCGAGTGATGAGCTTCATGGCTGAAAGCATAGCGCAGCGCGCTGTGCGCCGGCGGCGCGGTGTGACACCTGTGGCGCAGCCGACAATGCAAGGGTGTCGCAATATTTCGAAGTCCACCCCGAGAACCCGCAGCCGCGGCTGTTGAAGCAGGCGGCGCAGATCCTGCATGCCGGCGGCATCGCCGCGGTGCCCACCGACTCGAGCTACGCGCTGGTCTGTCATCTCGACGACAAGGACGCGGCGAATGCGCTGCGCCGGCTGCGCCAGGTCGACGACAAACACCACCTGACCCTGCTCTGCCGCGACCTCAGCGAGCTGGCCAACTACGCGCGGGTGGACAACCGCCAGTACCGGCTGCTCAAGCTGGGCACGCCGGGGCCGTTCACCTTCATCCTCGAAGCGACCAAGGAAGTGCCGCGCCGATTGAGCCACCCGTCGCGGCGAACGATCGGCCTGCGTGTGCCCGACCACCGCGTCACGCAGGCGCTGCTCGCGCTGCTCGGCCAGCCGCTGCTGGCGACGACACTCATCGCGCCCGGCGAGAACGAGCCGATGAACGACCCAAACGAGATCCGCGAACGCTTCCAGAAGTCGCTGCAAGCGGTGGTCGATGCCGGCGCCTGCCCGATGGCGCCGACGACGGTGGTCGACCTGACCGGCGCGGCACCGGTGCTGCTGCGCATCGGCCGCGGCGACCCGGCCGCGCTGGGGCTCACGACCGTCGAGTAAGCGCGTCTTTCACCCGCTGCGGGTCGAAGCCGATCTGCGGTACGCCGCGGACCACGATCACCGGCGTGCCGGGTGAGCGCGCGGCTTCGAAACGTGCCGCGCAGACGGCATCGGTCTCGATGAAACATTCGCCAAAACGAACCTCGTGGGACTGGAACCAGATACGCGCCGTGGTGCAGATCGCGCAGCTCGTGGACGACAGCATCTCGATGTCACCCGGCTGCGCCAGCGCCGCGACCTGGCGCCCGAACTGCGCCTGCCAGCGCCCGGCCCACCATTGGCTGGCGAAGGCCGCGATCAGGACCACGATCGCCAAACCGAGCCAGGGTGCCGGCCGGCGTGCGGGCGGGGCGGCGACAGCGTTGCCGGCCTGGTTGTCGACGCTGAGCTTGTCGTCGGGCATGGCCAGGGCGCTCAGACTCTCAGAGCGCCGCGGTGGCGACGATCTCGATGCGCCAGGGCAGCTTGGCCAGCGCGGCCTGCACAGTTGCGCGCGGCGGCGCGTTGCCGGCCGGCACCCAGGCATCCCAGACTGCATTCATGGCCGCAAACTCGGCCAGGTCGGCGATGAAGATCTGGCACATCAGCAGCTTGCTCTTGTCGGTGCCGGCGCGCGCCAGCAGCGCGTCGATCGCGGCCAGCACCTGCTGCGTCTGGCCGCTGATGTCCTGCGTGTTGTCGGCCGCAACCTGGCCGGCGAGATAACAGACACCGTTGTGAACGGCCATTTCCGACAGCCGCGCGCCGACATCAAATCGTTGAACCATTTCAGTGGTGTCCCTTGTGTTTGTGTGCCGAGTTTTTGGGCGTCGAAGGTGTCGGTGCCAAAGGCTTGGCCACCGGCGTCGCAACCGCAGCGGCATTGGCAAAGAGCTTGCTTTCGGTGCCCTTGAGCAGCTTGCGGATATTGCCTTCGTGGCGCCAGACCAGCAGCAGGCACATCGGCACGATGGCCAACAGCACGGGCTCGACGCCCCAGATCAGGAGCTGGTAGAACGGCGCAAAAAATGCAGCCACGATCGACGCCAACGACGAGTAGCGCGAGAAGGCGGCGATGATGACCCAGCTCAGCAGCGTGGCCAGCCCCAGGCCGGGTTGCAGGGCCATCAGCACCCCGGCCGCGGTGGCCACGCCCTTGCCACCCTGGAAGCGGAAAAACACCGGCCACAAGTGGCCGAGAAAAGCCGCCAGGCCAACCAGCGCGATGGTGGTTTCGCCCCAGCCAAAACGCGGCGCCAAAAGCAGCGCCAGCCAGACCGGCACATAACCCTTGAGCGCGTCCAGCGCCAGCGTGACCAGCGCTGCCGGCTTGTGGCCTGAGCGCAGCACATTCGTCGCACCGGGATTCCTGGAGCCATAACTGCGCGGGTCGGCCAGGCCAAAGAGCCGGCTCACGATGACCGCAAACGACAGCGAGCCGATCAGGTAGCCGACAGCCACCGCGATCAGGCTGTAGAGCATCAGGGTCGTCGGCATGTCAGCAGTTTAAGCGCCGATGGCTGGCCGACACGAGCCGACTACAACGCGCAGCGCACCGGCTTGGCTCGCAGGTGCTCGACCAGCACCGCCGGCGCGATGCCGACCAGATAACCACGCCGGCCGCCGTTGATGTGGATGCGCGCCAACTCGAGCACGCTGGCCTCGACAAAAACCGGCATCGGCTTGCGCAGGCCAAACGGCGAGGTGCCGCCGACGAGATAACCGCTGTGCCGCTGCGCAACTTCGGGTGTGCAGGCCGCAACCGCCTTGACGCCGATCTCGCGCGCCAGGTTCTTGGTGCTCACCTGGCAGTCGCCATGCATCAGCATGATCAGCGGCTGCGACTTGTCGTCCTGCATCACCAGGGTCTTGATCACCGCATGTTCGTCAGCGCCCAACTGGCGCGCCGACTCTGCCGTGCCACCGTATTCGACATAGTCGTACGGGTGCTCGCTGAAGGCGACGCCGTGGCCACGCAGCCACTGCGTCGCTGGCGTTTCGCTGACATGCTTTTTGTCTCTGGCCATGGTGCTTGCTGCGGCAGCTTCAGGCGTTGATCTGCGCCTTGCCGCGCCCGGCTCAATACGATGGATCGCGGATCTCGCGGCGCACGGCGTCGATCGCCTTGAGCAACTCGGGCGCCAGCGTCGTGCCCCAGGCGTCCAGGTTTTCATCGAGTTGCGCCAGCGACGTGACACCGATGATGGTGCTCGCCACGCGCCAGTTGCCGGCACAAAACGCCAGCGCCATCTGCGTCGGCGACAGGCCATTTTCGCGCGCCAACGTGTTGTAGCGGCGCGCGGCAGTGACGGTTTCGGCGCGCCCCCAGCGGCCCTTTTTCATCGTCTCGAAGCGGCCCATGCGGCCGACATCCGGTGCTGCATCGACCACACCCGTGACGTCGTACTTGCCGGTGAGCAGGCCAAAGCCCAGCGGCGAGTACGCCAGCAGGCTCACCCGCTGGCGGTGCATCGCTTCATCGAGCCCGTTGTCGACCGCACGATTGACCAGCGCATAGGCGTTCTGCACCGTCTGCACCCGCGGCAGCCCGTACTTCTCGGCGACGCGGATGAACTCGCACAGGCCCCAGGGGGTTTCGTTGGACAGCCCGATGTGGCCCACCTTGCCGGCCTGGATGAGCCCGGCGAGTGCTTCGAGCTGCGTTTCGATCGAGCTGTATTCGCCGTCCTGCGTGGGATCGAAATACGGCGCGCCGAAGATCGGCGTATTGCGGTTCGGCCAGTGGATCTGGTAGAGGTCGATGTGCTCGGTCTTGAGCCGGCGCAGCGAGTCGTCGCAGGCCTGCACGATATTGGCCGCCGTCAGGTCGGTCTGCCCGCCGCGCACCCAATCCAGCCCACGCGCCGGGCCGGCGACCTTGCTCGCCAGCACGATGCGCCCGCGCATGCCCGGCCGCGTCGCAAACCACTCGCCGATGATCGATTCGGTGGCGCCATAGGTCTCGCGGCGTGTCGGCACCGCGTACATCTCGGCGGTGTCGATGAAGTTGATGCCCCGCTCGACGGCGCGGTCCAGGATCTGGTGCGCTTGCCGCTGGCCGACCTGTTCGCCAAAGGTCATCGTGCCCAGGCAGACGTTGGTGACACGCAGCGCGCTGGTGCCCAGGGTGGTGAATTGGAGGCTCATCGCTGAAGGCTACACCAGCCCGGCCGGGGCCCGGCACTGACCCAACCCCTGGAACAAAACGCCGGCGGCCGGCCGTGCAACGCGCCGCCAGCCGGCGGGTTGCGGGAAACCGGCGATTGTGTTTTATGGACACTCTGTCCAAAATTCAGCGACTCGGTCCCGAGCCTACCGATCCTGTCGAAGGCCCCCTTGAAAGCGCCTTGAAGATCCAATCACCCACGCCGATGAAAACCGTCACCCGCTCCGACGAGCGCATCCTCAGCGCCGATATCTTCGAGCGTGATGCCAAGCTGCCACGCACCGACCACGGCCGCCACCTTGAGGCCGCGCGCTCGATCCCGGTCTACCGCGAATGTGATGTGTTGGTCGTCGGCGGCGGCCCGTCGGGCACCGCCGCCGCCGCCGCCGCCGCGCGCCTGGGCGCCAGCGTCGTGCTGCTTGAGCGCTACAACCATCTCGGTGGCCTGTCCACCGGCGGCCTGGTGATCTGGATCGACCGCATGACCGACTGGCAGGGTGAACTCGTCATCCGCGGTTTTGCCAGCGAGCTGTTCGACCGCCTGCCGGCCGATGCCGTTGCCGGCCCCGAGCCCGGCGACTGGGGCAGCAAAGATGCCGACAAGGCGGCGCACTGGTCGCAGCGCACCGCGGCCTACCACGGCGTCGTCACCTGGTCGCCGACGGTCTGCCCCGAGCGGCTGAAACTGCTGTCGCAAGAGATCGTCATCGAGTGCGGCGTCAAGCTCGTCTACCACGCCTGGGC
>JAYUSP010000175.1:0-6626 GCA_043755615.1 Betaproteobacteria bacterium | reverse complement strand
CAACCGCAGGCGCAACGGCGACCCAAGTCGTCGCGTTGAAGATGTACTGCCGGAAAGCGGGCGTGTCGTTGCCGAAGGACGCCCAGGCGGTGACCTGCTCAGCCGAGTACACCTGCGGCCCGAGCGTCAGCGCGCAGTCGGCGTAGAGCGCTGCCAGCGCCGGGATGTCGCCGCCAATGGCGACGCGAAACGTCAAGCTGGTTGCGTCCAAACTTTGGGGCCCTGATTTTGATCGACCGACCTGCGCAACCATCATGCGGCGTTCAACGCTCTGCATCCCAGTGCTGCTCCGAACATCGGAATTAATCCAATCAACTCCGTCAGCATTGGGTCAGGTTAAAGCGCGCTACCGTCGTCCCGCGGCACGTTTGTGGGCGTCTGCATTCGCTGCGCAATCGCTCGATCCAAAAGCGCCTGAACGGTTGGTGTTACGTTCACCATGCGAATCGCCTGCATAAATCGCATGGGACCAAGTTCTAGGAATAGTTTCCCAAATACTTCATCGGCAAAACTGCTGGACACTACCGGCACACCTGAAAAGTCGACAAGGATTGTCTGCCCAGGGCACGCAGTAACCAAATTTGCTAGTTTGGTGCGCGCCGGCTTGCCCGCAGGTCGGGAGCGGAACGATGGCGCTTGCTCGGCGAGCACAAAGGGCACGAACCTGAGGTCGTTCTGTTCGTAGCGAAGCTCAATGTAGTCCACGGGCCGGTGGACCCGCCCGTCAATTGCAAGAGCCCGTTCGAGCAAAGCAGGCTCCGAGAAGTCGATCAAGGCATCGACCGTTGTCCCACAAAATGGAACCGCCTCGTTCCGCGACGTCACGGTCTGCCCAGTGGTAAAAAGCACGCCGTTCCCCGCGTTCATGGAAAATCTACCGCCGCCCGCCCTGCATATTTCGAGGGTTCCGTAGAGGCCGTTCCCTTGAAAGTCCACGGCGTTGCGAGTCACCCCCGATCGAACTGATGCCAGCAAGGAATCGGCGTCGCTTTTGATTTCCGGACGAGTCGGGCGCAGAGTTCGTGGAACACCAACACCTGCGTCCGCAACGGTGAACTCGACGCGGTGTCTGCGAGAGTCAAAGACCGACAGTTGAAGAAGGCCGCCAATTGACGACTGACTGTGGTTCAGAACGTTGTCGGAAATTTCGTTGAGCGACCACTCGACTGCTGCAAACGCGCTCCGATTGAAGTTCGGAACAACCGCGAGGAGCTTGTCCAGCAGTTCATTCAGCAGTGTCTCTTGCTCGTCGTGCGTCGCGTAGCGCGCAACCGGGAACTGTCGATCAAACCGTGATCGATCGATTGGATCGTATTCGTCCGGAGATAGGAGATGTGCCCATCCAGTATTGATGAAAAGACGATACGTTCGATCGTACTCTGGGAGCACGACATTGAAACCGACGCCTCGTTGTTGGAGGAGCATCACCTGTGCACAGATCGGAAGCATCGCGCCCGAGAACGCCAGCGAGCACGCGGTGAAGTCCAGGATCACATCTTGATGACCCCTCACTACGACAGTCTCGTGCAGCGCAGCGAGCACTTTTCTGACATCCTCAAATCCGATGTCACCGCCAATTCGAAGCGTGTTGTCCAAACGCTCAATTCGAAATGTCTGGGTCATAGTGATCGTACCAAGCTACCGCACGCGATCAATTGTGGCGGTCAACTGAACAGCCGGCGCGCCGCCACCGAGCCCGCCGCCAGGTCGCGCGATTCAAGCGTCTGGTACATCGACGCAAGTTCCTTGCCGATGGCGTTGAAGGCGTGCAGCGAGACCGGTGCGCCTTCGCTGTCGACCGCGCTCGCATCCAAGTCTTCGGCGAGCGCGGTCGCGGCGCGATGCCAGGCCGGGAAGGGCTCGGCCGCTTCGGGCGTCTGCGGCACGTCCAGGCTCAGCGTGACTTCGCGCAGCGCGGCGTTCTGTGGGTCGTCGGACAGCGCCGTCTGGGCATCGAAGCCAAGCACCAGCACCGGCGGCGCACCTTCTTCGGCCGCCGGCAGCACCAGCCGGCCGGGCAGCGCGCCGGGCACAAAGCCGTGGCGTGCCGCGGCCTGCTGGACATAGGCCACCGACCAGGCGACCGAATTGGCGCGCAGATTCAATGTCAGTTGCGCGTCCAGCGGGCTGGCAAAACCGTCGAGCTCACGCGCCCGGGCGACCACTTCGAGCATGTCGGGAAAGTCGGGCAGCGCGCCAACGCCGTCGGCAAAATCCTGCACCTTCTGCACAAACTCCGAGTACTCGATTTCGTTGAGCGCACCACTGCGGTTGGCGAGCTGCACGCCGGCCTGGAACTCGCCGTAAGCAGCACCCGGCAGCGGGGTTTCCCACTCGGCGGTGTCGGTCGTCAGGCCTTCGATGAACATCGGCTTGGCGCCGGCACGCCGGCTCGCCGGCAGGTGCGCCGCGGCGATGTCGCCGGACACCGGCGCGTCCATCGTCAAGGGCACGATGACGTCGATCAGCGCATCGAGCCGGGCGCTGCGCCGCCGCGACTGCACGGCAGGCGGCCCTTCAGCGAGCGCTGGTGCCGGGCTCGTGTGCATCGGCGGGTCGGTGCGCTCCGGCGTTTCGACGTCGAGGCGTTTGATGCGCCCGCGGCGCACCGTCCACAACGCGTGCAGGGCCAGGCCCAGCAGCACCAGGCCGGCAGCGATGGCAAGCGCGGTGCCGAGGGTCATCGGCTCGGCTTCACGCCGCCTCGGCCAGGGTTACCGCGGCGTCCATGTCGACCGCGACGATGCGCGAGACACCTTGTTCCTGCATCGTCACGCCGATGAGTTGTTCGGCCATTTCCATCGCGATCTTGTTGTGGCTGATGAAGAGGAACTGGGTGCCGCGGCTCATCTCGTTGACAAGTTTGCAGTAACGCTCGGTATTGGCGTCGTCGAGCGGCGCATCGACTTCGTCGAGCAGGCAGAAAGGTGCCGGGTTGAGCTGGAAGATCGCAAACACCAGGGCGATCGCGGTGAGAGCTTTTTCGCCACCCGAGAGCAGGTGAATGGTCGAATTTTTCTTGCCCGGCGGCTGCGCCAGCACCTGCACGCCGGCGTCGAGGATTTCGTCGCCGGTCATCACCAGGCTGGCCGCGCCACCACCGAACAGACTGGGGAACATGCGGCCAAAATGTTCGTTGACTTGCGCAAAGGTCTGGCCGAGCAGGTCACGCGTTTCGTGGTCAATTCTGCGGATCGCATCTTCGAGCGTGGTCATCGCTTCGACGAGGTCGGCGTTCTGCGCATCGAGGAAAGTCTTGCGCTCGCGCGACTGCGTCAGCTCGTCGAGCGCGGCCAGGTTGACGGCACCGAGTGCGGCGACTTCGCGCTGCACGCGGTCGATCTCGCCTTGCAAGCCGGTGAGCTTGACGCGCCCTTCTTCGATCGATCGGGCGAGCGCTTCGCGGTCGGCCTGCGCGGCATCGAGTTGTTCTGAGTACTGCGCGCCACCAAGCAAAGCGGCCTGTTCTTCGAGTTGCAGCTTGGTGATTTTCTCGCGCAGCGGGTCCAGGCTGTGCTCGACGCCGTGACGCTGTTCGTCACCGGTGCGCAGCTGGGCGGTCAGGTCGTCGTGCTCGCTGCGCAGCGCGGCCAACGCCTGCTCGCGCTGCAAGCGCAAGGCCAGCGCGGTCTGCAAGCCGGCCTGCGACGCGGCGTCGTCGAGCGCGCCGAGTTCAAGCTCCATCTGCGTGCCGGCCTGGCTGTTTTTCTGCTGCTGCTCCAGCGCCGTCGCGACCGATCGTTCGAGTTCGGCGCGACGAGCCACCAGCGCGCGCGCCTGGAACTGCACTTCCTGCGCCTGGCGCTCCAGGCCGCGCTGCTGCTCGCGGTTGTCAGTCAGCGCGCGCTCGGCATTGATCACTGACTCATCCAGCTCGGCATGGCGCTCCTGTGTCGTCGCGAGTTGCCCGTCGAGTTCTTCGAAGCGGGCTTCGCCGGTGGCGCGCCGCTCGGCCAGATCGTCGAGCTGCGCGTTGACCTCGGCGAGCTCGCCGTCGAGCTGCAACTGGCGCGACTGCACCGCATCGGCCTGCTGCATCAGGCGCAGCAGCTCGACATGCAGCGCATGCGCGCCCGTCTGCGACTCGGCGGCATCGCGCCGTGCGCTGACGAGGCGCGCAGACGCGTCGGTGAAGGCGGCATCGAGCCGCACCAGCGCCGTCCGGCTTTCGTCGGTGATGATCGCCTGCGCGCGCAACTGGCGATCGAGGTTTTGAATTTCCTGCGCGCGCGCCAGCATGCCGGCCTGCTCGGAGTCGGGCGCATAAAAGGTCACCGCAAACTGCGATACCGCATGGCCGTCGCGGGTCATGATGACCTCGCCGTGGGTCAGCTTGGCACGCGCTGCGAGCGCATCGTCGATGGTCGTTGCGGTGTAGACCCCTTCGAGCCAATCGACGAGCAAGGCTTTCAGGCCGGCATCGCTGAGGCGCAGCATGTCGGACAAGCGCGGCAGCGTCTGGTGCGGGTCGTGGACCACGGCAGCCGGCGGTGAAAAAAACGCCAGCCGCGCCGGTGGCGCATCGGCGGCAAAAGCGCGCACCGTATCCAGCCGGCTCACTTCGAGCGCGTGCAGGCGTTCGCGCAACGCGGCTTCGAGCGCGGTCTCCCAGCCGGCGTCGATATGCAGCCGGGTCCACAGGCCTTGCAGGCTATCCAGGCCATGACGGGCGAGCCAGGGTTTGAGCTTGCCTTCGGTCTGGACTTTTTCCTGCAGCGCGCGCAGCGCGTCGAGGCGGGCGCTGATGTCGGCCTGCTTCGCGCCGTCGCGGTTGGCGGCATCCTGCTGCGCGCGACGCCGGTCGTCGAGCGCCGGCACCTGCACTTGCAGGTCGTGCAGCCGGGCTTCGGTCTCGGCCTTGGTTTGATCGGCGGCGCTGGTCTGCAACTTCAAGGCGTCGAGCCGAGCCATGTCGGGCGCGACCAGGGTGCCGCGCTCCCCGCCCAGGCGTTCGCGACGCGATTGCGACTGGCGGCTCTGTTCTTCGACGCTGCGGCTTTCCGCGGCGAGCACCTGGATCTGCTGCTGCACCTGGTTGACCAGCGCGCGCTGCGTATTGCTTGCCGCCTGCGCGGTGCGCACCGCGTCTTCAAAGGCCGGCAGGCGGCCAGCCTGCTCGTGAACCTGCGCCATCAGCAGCTCGTTTTGTTCGTTAGTCGTTTCGATCTGCCCGGCGATCGCCACCTGCTCAGCGCCGGCCTCGTCCTGACGCAGCGCCCATTGCGCGTTCTGCGCGCGCAGATCGGCCAGCCGCTGCTCGATGCGCTGACGGCCTTCGACGACATAGCGGATGCGTTCTTCGAGCCGGCTGACGTCGAGTGCCGCATCGGCCAGCGCGCCCTGCGCAAGCTGCAAGCGGTCGCCGCTGGCGTAATGCGCCTGGCGCACGGCGTCGATCTGGGCTTCGAGGTGGCGCAATTCGGCCAAGCGCGATTCGAGCGCGGTGCTCGCTTCGGCCACTGCGCGCTGGGCGCGTGTTTGTTCGCCGGCAGCGTCACGCGCTTTCAGAAACCAGAGCTGGTGCAGTTTGAGCGTGCCCTGCTCCTGCAGCGCGCGGTAGGTCTTGGCGACCTCGGCCTGCTTTTCCAGCTTGTCGAGGTTGTTGTTCAGCTCGCGCAGGATGTCGTCGACGCGGGTGAGGTTTTCGCGCGTGTCGCGCAGCCGATTCTCGGTTTCGCGGCGGCGCTCTTTGTACTTCGAAACCCCCGCGGCCTCTTCGAGAAACAGACGCAACTCTTCGGGACGCGACTCGATGATCCGGCTGATCGTGCCCTGGCCGATGATCGCGTAGGCACGCGGCCCGAGGCCGGTGCCGAGAAAGACGTCCTGCACGTCGCGCCGGCGCACCGGCTGGTTGTTGATGTAGTAACTGCTCGAGCCGTCGCGCGTGAGCACACGTTTGACGGCGATCTCGGCAAAGGTATTCCACTGCCCGCCGGCACGCGCATCGGCGTTGTCGAAGACCAACTCCACACTCGCGCGGTTGGCCGGTTTGCGCAAGCCCGAGCCGTTGAAGATGACGTCCTGCATCGACTCGCCGCGCAGTTCGCTGGCCTTGCTCTCGCCGAGCACCCAGCGGACCGCATCCATGATGTTGCTCTTGCCACAACCGTTGGGGCCGACGACACCGACACGCTGGCCCGGCAGTTGAAAGGTGGTCGGCTCGGCGAAGGATTTGAAGCCGGCGAGCTTGATCTGGTTCAGGCGCATCGAAAGGGTCGCCGCGCGATCTGGTGTCGCGCATCCAAGTTCTTGATTTGATTGAGAAATCGGGCCGCGAGCAGGCACGATACAGGGGCCGGATGATAGCATCGCGCCCCTACCGAACTGCCTGCTAGCCGATGCCCAAAATCACCTCGAACGAGTCGACCCAGCGCGCGCCGAGGCGCACCCAAAAAAGCGTGACGCCCGCTGCGGCGCTGCCCCGAAGCCAGCAGCGAGCCCGGCCCGCTTCGCCACCGAGCGCGCCGAGCAAACAGCTCGATATCTTCCCGAACCCGGCACCGCAGCGCGACTACGTGATCCGCTTCGACGTGCCCGAATTCACCTGCCTGTGCCCGCTGACCGGGCAGCCCGACTTTGCCCATTTCCGCATCGACATCGTGGCCGACAAGACCTGCGTCGAG
>JAYUSP010000174.1:0-6639 GCA_043755615.1 Betaproteobacteria bacterium | reverse complement strand
CTTGCCGACGCGCTTGCCGATGCGCGTGCCGACGTGCTTGCATTCGCCGACGCATTCGCCGATGCGGTCGGCGCCCCGCCGGTCGCGGCTGCCGGGCCGGATATGGTCGCAAGCCCGGCGCGGCGCTGCGCTTCGTCAACACCGGCCTGCGCACGCTGCGCGGTGTCGCTGCCGGCGGGCGCCAACGCGGCGATGCGGCCCCAATACTTTGCGGCGGCGTCGTAGTCGGCGGCATCAAAGGCCGCGGTGCCCGCGATCGCGAGCGACTTCAAATTATCGGGGTCGATCTGCAAGGCGCGCCGGACCAGCTTCAACGGCTCGCCTTCGAGCCTGCCGCCGCGCGCCGCGGCCATCGCGTCGGCAACGTCGGCAAGCGCGCCGGCATTGTTGGGTTGGAGCTTGAGCGCACGCTCGAACGCCGCCTGCGCAGCGGCCGCGCGGCCCATCACGGTGTACGAGCGGCCAAGCATCGTCCAACCGGTGCTGTCGTCGGGCTGGGCTTCGAGCCGCGCCTTGAGCTTGTCGATCAGATCAAGCAGCTGCGTTTCGGTGAAAGGCGCCGAAGCTGCTGCCGCGCCGGCGGCTGCGTTCGCGGCAGCATTTGCCGCAGCACTTGCCGCAGCATTTTCCAAGCCCACCTGCGCCGGCGCCTCGGGCTTGCCGGTATACAGATAACCCGCCGCAGCGACCGCGACCACAAAGGCTCCGACGCCGATCCACAGGCCGCGGCCTGCGCTCGCCGGCATCGAGGCCAGCATCGAATCGGGCGTGGGCGTTGCGGGTGGCTGTTTTGGGGCGCTCTGGTTCACACGAGGGACTTTGTCGAGGCTACGGCGGCTGGAATCTACTTCAAGCCGAGAAAGGCCAGCACCGGCACGACGGTGCGTGGGCCGTCTTCTTCGTGTGGCACATGGCCGAGATCGTCGAACACCACCAACTGGCTGACGGCGATCTGGGCCTTGAATTGGCGGCCGATCGCCGGCGGGATGAGCTTGTCGCGACCGCCCCAGAGAATCAGCGTCGGCTGGCTGATGGTGGCGATGCGCTGCGCATCTTCGCCGGGCACCGTCTGGGTCAAGCGCTCGGCCAGGGCGCGGCGGTTGCCGGTGCGCAGCGTGAGCTCGAAATAACGGTCCACCAGATCGGCAGTCACCTTCTTCGGGTCGCCATACACATCGGCCACACTGGCCGCGACGATGACCCGCGGCGTGAGATGTTCGAGCAGCCGGTTGAAGACCGGGATGCGCGCGAAGACAAAACCGATCGGCACCGATTCGGGCTTGAATTCGGGCCCGGCGGCGTCGACCAGGATCAGCTTGTCGACCCGCGATGGCGCCAACACTGCGGTGCGCCAGGCGACTTCGCCACCGAGTGAATTGCCGCCGAGGGTGGCGCGCCGGATGCCGAGCTGGTCGAGCAGGTCCAGCGTGAAGCGCGCGTAGGTGTCGCCGCGGTAGTCGCCGGGCGTGTAGCTTCCGCCGAAGGGGCCGGTCAGCCCGAAACCCGGCAGGTCAAAGGTGATGACCCTGCGCCGCGTTTTTAACGCCTCTACCCAGGATCCCCAGGTATGCAGGCTGGCACCCGTGCCGTGGATCAGCACCAAGGGCATCGGGTCGTCGCGCGGGCCTTCGTCGCGCAGATGCACGATCTGACCTTTGACATCGATGAATTCGCTCGGGGGCGGCGCCCAGCGTGCGACCAGCGTCTGCACATCGCGGTCGGGCGCTCGCGACAAGGGCACGAGGATGGCAGTGGCGATCAGCAAAGCGCCAATGACCTTGAGCACCAGGTTGGACACGGCGCGGATTTTAGGTTGACGGTGCCGCCGCGGCCGGCGTCAGGCATCGGGGCGTCATCCGGCGCCTGCCTACAATCCCCACCATGTCTTTTGTCCACCTGCGCACGCACACCGAATATTCCGTCGTCGACGGCACCTTGCGCATCGACGCCGCGGTCGCCGCAGCATGTGCCGACGGCCAGCCGGCGCTGGCGATCACCGACTTGGCCAACCTCTTTGGCGCGATCAAATTCTACAAGGCCTGCCGAGGTAAAGGGGTCAAGCCGCTGATCGGTGCCGACCTGTGGATGCAGCCCGAAGGCAGCGAAAAAACCCCGAGCCGGCTGCTTGTGCTGGTGCAGAACCAGCGCGGTTATCTGAACCTGTGCGAGCTGCTCGCCAAGGCCTGGACGAGCAACAGCCAGCGTGCGCAGGCCTGGGTGCGCTGGGAATGGCTGGACAGTCTCGGCGAAGGCCTGATCGCCTTGTCGGGCGCCGAAGCGGGCGCCGTCGGCTTGGCCTTGCTCGGCGGCGACCCGGCGCGCGCTGAAGGCATCGCGATGCGCATCGCGTCGCAGTTCCCGAATCGTTTTTATCTCGAACTGCAACGCGCCGGGCTGGCCGGGCAGGATGCATTGGTGCGCGCCACCGTGCCACTGGCGGCGCGCCTGCAACTGCCGGTGGTGGCGACACACCCGATCCAGTTCATCGAAGCCGATGACTTCGACGCCCACGAGGCGCGGGTCTGTGTCGCCGAAGGCGAAACGCTGGCCAACCCGCGGCGGGTCAAGCGCTTCAGCCGCGACCAGTATTTCAAGACCGGCGCCGAGATGGCCGCGCTGTACGCCGATGTGCCGTCGGCGATTGCGAATGCGACCGAGATCGCGCGCCGCTGCAATCTGAAGTTGACACTTGGCCAGCCGCAACTGCCGGCTTTCCCGACGCCGCTGCAAGCCGACGGCACGCCGCTGCCGATCGAGACCCATTTTCGCGCGCTGTCTTTTGCGGGCCTGGACAAACGACTGCAGCAGTTGTATCCCGCCGCCGCGCTGCGCGATGAACGCCGGGCCGAATATGTCCTGCGGCTCGAGTTCGAAATCGGCACGATCCTGAAGATGGGCTTCCCGGGTTACTTCCTGATCGTCGGCGACTTCATCCAGTGGGCGCGTGACCACGGCTGCCCGGTGGGGCCTGGGCGCGGGTCCGGCGCCGGCTCGCTGGTCGCGTATTCGCTGGGCATCACCGACCTCGACCCGCTCGAATACAAGCTGCTCTTCGAGCGGTTCCTGAACCCCGAACGGGTCTCGATGCCCGACTTCGATATCGACTTCTGCCAGGCCAACCGCGAACGGGTGATCGACTATGTGAAGGCCAAATACGGCCGCGATGCGGTGAGCCAGATCGCGACCTTCGGCACCATGGCGGCGAAGGCTGCGCTGCGTGATGTCGGGCGTGTGCTCGGCATGGGTTACGGCCATGTCGATTCGATTGCCAAGCTGATCCCGGCGCCGCCGGGCAAGACCGTGACGCTGGCGCGGGTGCCCGATGAACCCGAGGCAGGCGTCGTCTACGCCCGCCGCGAAGCGCCGGAGTTGGAGCAGCGCGAAGCCGCCGAAGAAGAGGTGGGTGAGCTGCTGGCGCTGGCGATGCGGGTCGAAGGCATCGTGCGCAATGTCGGCATGCATGCTGGCGGCGTACTCATCGCACCGGGCAAGATCACCGACTTCTGCCCGCTGTACCAGCAGCCCGGCAGCGATTCGGCGGTGAGCCAGTACGACAAGGACGATGTCGAAGCGATCGGCCTCGTCAAGTTCGACTTTCTCGGCCTGGCCACGCTGACGATTCTGGAGCTGGCCAAGGACTTCGTCCGCGCGCGCCGACCTGGGCGCGAAGACTTCAACTACGAAACCCTGCCGCTGGACGACCCCAAGGTCTACAAGCTCTTTGCCGAAGGCCGCACCGAAGCCGTCTTCCAGTTTGAATCGCAGGGCATGCAGCGCATGCTGCGCGAGGCCAAGCCAAACCGGCTTGAAGACCTGATCGCGCTGAATGCGATGTTCAGGCCCGGGCCGATGGAAAACATCCCGAGTTTCTGCGCGCGCAAACATGGCCGCGAGCCGATCAGCGTGGCGCACCCGATGTTGGAGCCGGTGCTGGCCGAAACCTACGGCATCATGGTCTACCAGGAGCAGGTGATGATGGCCGCGCAGTTGATGGGCGGCTATTCACTCGGCGGCGCGGACTTGCTGCGCCGTGCGATGGGCAAGAAAAAGGCCGACGAGATGGCCGAGCACCGCGCGATCTTTCGCGCCGGTGCGGCCAGGCAGTCGATCGGCGAAGCGATCGCCGACGAGGTCTTCGACCTGATGGAAAAGTTTGCCGGTTATGGCTTCAACAAAAGCCACGCCGCGGCCTACTCGCTGCTCGCGTACCACACCGGCTGGCTCAAGGTGCATTGCACGGCGGAGTTCTACGCCGCCAACATGACCGTCGAGATCGACGATACCGACAAGCTCAAGGTGTTGATCAACGACGCCAAGACCTTCGGTGTGTTGTTCGAAGCGCCGGATGTCAACCGCGGTGTCTGGCGCTTTGAGCCGGTTGCCGGCAAGGCCGGCGACAAGCTGGTGCGTTACGGCCTCGGCGCCGTCAAGGGCACCGGCCAAGGCGCGATCGAGGCCATCGTCGCTGCGCGCGAAGGCGCCGGCGCGAACGAAGGCCAGGGCGGCGGGCCGTTCCACAGTCTCTTTGATTTTTGCGCCCGGGTTGATCGGCAGCGGGTCAACAAACGTGCGGTTGAAGCGCTGATCAAGGCCGGTGCCTTTGACAGGATCCACCCCGACCGGGCGACCGCGCTGGCGAGTGTCGCGCTGGCTTTCGACTGGGCCGAGACGCAGGAGGCGAATGCGCTGCAAGGCGGCTTGTTTGACTTCGGTGACTCGCATGCCTCATCGACGCAGGAGCCCGCGCTGGCGCATGCCGAACCGTGGACGCTGCGCGAACGGCTGATGCTCGAAAAGGCCGCTTTGGGTTTTTATCTCTCCGGCCATCTCTTCGACGAAAGCGGCGAAGAGGTGCGCCGCTTCGCGCGCCGCAGCATCGCCGACCTCGTCGACTCACGCGAGCCGCAATTGCTGGCCGGCATCGTCGCCGACTTGCGCATCGTTAACGGCCAGCGCGGGCGCGCGGCGATCTTCAGATTAGACGACGGCAGCGAGGCCATCGAATCGGTGGTCAACGAGGATTTGCTCGACCGCAGCCGCGAGCTCATCGCCGACGATGCCTTGCTCATCGCGCAGGGCCGTGTGCAGCTCGACCGCTTCTCGGGCGGTCTGCGTTTCAACATCACGCAGGTCTGGGATTTGCCCGCGGCGCGCGCGCGCTTCGGGCGCTATCTGGCGGTGGCCATGAACGGCGGCATGCCGCCGGTGGCCGAGCTGATCCGCACCTGGCCGATGCGGCGCATCGAGACCGAGCAGGGTGCGCTGACCCAGGGCCTGGGCGTGCGCCTGCTGGTGCAGCGCGCCACGGTGCAGGCCGAACTCGACCTTGGCGACGACGGCCGCTTCTGGCCCAGTGACGAGGCGCTGACACGCTGGCGCCAGGTGGCGCATCGCGGCCACGCCGTGATCGTGTACGACAACACGCCGTCGAGCCCGTAAACCGTACGCAATCGCCCGTAATCGTTTGTGTCGGCGCCAACCGGCAGCCACACTGGTGCGTTGCACAGCTATCGCTCAACCCGGATACGAGGCTCCACCATGTCCATGCTGAAAAAGATGTCGCCGCTGCTGACGCTCCTGAGTGCTGCCCTGACTGCCGGCTTGGCTGCATCCTCTGCGCAGGCGGCGGATGTCGGGGTTTCGATCTCGATCAGCGAGCCGGGTATCTACGGCCGCATCGACATCGGCCGCTTCCCGCAGCCGCAGGTGATCGTGGCCCAGCCGGTGATCGTCGTGCAGCCGCGTGTCCGGGTGGTCCAGCAGCCCGAGCCGATTTACCTGTGGGTGCCGCCCGGCCACCGCACCAATTGGCGCCGGTACTGCGCCGAATACCAGGCCTGCGGCGTGCCGGTGTACTTTGTGCAAAACGACTGGTACCAGGAGAAGGTACACAAGGGCGAAGGCCGCCGGCACAAACACGACGGCAAGCAGGACCGCAAGCACGACCGCAAACACGACGGCAAACACGACGACGACCGCGGCAAAGGCCGGGGCCACAAGAAGGATGACTGAGAGCGTGAGAGTCTTTCGCTCATGCCCGCTCATCACACCAAACGACACCCGCTCGTCGTTGCAAATGCTCGCCATAGCCCGAGCTATGGCTGTGCTTTGCGTCTAGATCGGGCGCCGTTTGGCGCGCTGCTCGGTCACGCACGAAAAACTCTCACGCTCTGAGGCGGCTGGCCGCTGCGGTTGCGGGGCCAACCTGCGCCAGTGCCGCCGGCGCTATTCAGCCGCCGAGGTGCCCATCACCTGGCTGAACCCACCGTCGACATACATCACCTCGGCGCTGATGCCGGCGCTCAGGTCGGACAGCAAGAAGGCGGCGGCGTTGCCGACATCGTCGATCGTCACGTTGCGCCGGATCGGCGCGGTAGCGGCGAATTCGGCTTGCAGCTTGCCAAAATTCTTGATGCCCGAGGCGGCCAGGGTCTTGATCGGCCCGGCCGAGATACCGTTCACGCGCACACCCTTGGCGCCCAGGCTCTGCGCCAGAAAGCGCACGCCGGCTTCGAGCGAGGCCTTGGCCAGGCCCATCAGGTTGTAGTTGGGCACGTAGCGCACCGCGCCGAGGTACGTCAAGGTCAGCAGTGACGCGCCCGGACGCAGTCGCGGCATCGCGGCCTTGGCCATCGCCGG
>JAYUSP010000173.1:0-6647 GCA_043755615.1 Betaproteobacteria bacterium | reverse complement strand
GCTCGCCAGCCGCGTAGCCCGAACGCAGCAGCAGGCGCCGGGTCTGCTCGCGCCCGATGGTGTCCATCAGCTCGCGCCGCAGTGAGCCGAGCGCCGCGCTGTGGACCAGCAACATGCGCTGGCTGGCGAGCCAGATGCGGCCGTCGCCGGCGGAAAAATGCACCAGCCGGCGGAGGTCGGCATCCGACGGCAGCGGCGGGATGATGAATTCGGTCACCAGCAAAATTATCGAGAACCTGATCGAAGGCGTCAATTCGGGCCGTCGCCATGTCCTGACGCCAGTTGATGATTTGATGAAGTCGCTTTGAAACCTGGTTGATCAAATCATCAATCACCTGGGGTGATTGTGCGTGCCGAGCCGATGGTTGAAGGATCGTTGTTGCCTCGAAACGGGCTGCGGCCTCGGTGGTTTCCCTGAATTTATCGGGATTTCCGTTCATTTCGGTTTGGCTGGCACGTCGGATGCAACGTGCTCGGTACCGGCCCAAGAACCCCAATGAACAGCGATCCCGACCCGACCTTCGACCCCGCGCGCAAGTTCGTCCGCGTCCTCAACGAGTTGGACAACGGGCTCGTGGCGTTCGAGTTTTCTATCGGCTGGCCCGAGCTTTCGGTCGAGCTCGTGTTGCCACGCGCAGCGTTCGACGAGTTCTGCGTCAAGCACCAGGCGCGGCGGCTCGACGAATCCACGCCACGCGATACCGGCCCACCGGATTGTCGCCAACCACCCCAGGAACCCGCGCATGACCGTTGACCTGCACACCCGCGAGATCCAGCCGCTGCGCCAGACCTTCGACCATGTCGCGCGTTATATCGGCGGCGACAAACCGGCGTCGCGGTACCAGGAAGCGACGCTCGGTGCGCAGCCGGCGGCGAACTTTCACTACCGTCCGACCTGGGACCCGGCGCACGAACTCTTCGACGCGTCGCGCTCGGCGGTGGTGCTGGCCGACTGGTATGTGCTGCGCGACCCGCGCCAGTTCTACTACGCGACCTGGACCACCACGCGCGCCCGGCAGCAGGACGCGATGGAGTCCAACTACCAGTTTGTCGAGTCGCGCGGTCTGGTCGCCAAGATGCCCGATGACGTGCGCGCCAAGGCCTGCGATGTGCTGATGCCGCTGCGCCATGTCGCCTGGGGCGGCAACATGAACAACTGCTCCATCTGCGCCTACGGCTGGGGCACCGCATTCACCGCGCCGGCGATGTTCCACGCGCTCGATCACCTCGGCGTGGCGCAATACCTCACGCGGCTCGGTCTGGCGCTGGACGAGCCCGGTGTGCTCGAGGCCGGTCGCAAGGTCTGGCTCGATGACCCGCGCTGGCAGGTCTTGCGGCGCTATGTCGAAGACACGTTGGTGGTCAAGGACCCGTTCGAGCTCTTCGTGGCGCAGAACTTCGCGCTCGATGCCTTGCTGTACCCGCTGATCTACGGCCGCTTTGTCGACGACGACCTGGCCTTGCGCGGCGGCACCGCGGTGGCGATGCTCACCGCCTTCATGCCCGAATGGCACGACGAGAGCGCGCGCTGGATCGACGCCGTGATGAAGACCGCCGCCGCCGAGTCCGACGCCAACCGTGCGCTCATCTCGGGCTGGGCCCGCGCCTGGACCGACCGCGCGCAGGCGGCGCTGGCCCCGGTCGCCGAGCTGGCGCTTGGCGACGGCGGTCAGCAGGCGCTGCAAGACATCCGCGGCGCGCTCGATTCCCGCGCCAAGAAGGCCGGGCTGAGCGCCTGCGCAACCGCCTGAGCAACCGCATTCGCAACCGCCTGAGCAACCCTAACGCCAGAACCCAGTAGGCAGTCATGTCCAATGTATTCATCGCATTCCAGGCCAACGAAGAATCGCGCCCGATCGTCGACGCGATCCTGGCCGACAACCCGCAGGCCAAGGCGGTGCATTCGCCGGGCCTGATCAAGATCGATGCCCCCGACCGCCTGACGATCCGCCGCGAAACCATCGAGGCCCAGACCGGGCGCCCGTTTGACCTGCAACAGATCCAGGTCAACCTGGTCACGCTGACCGGCTATATCGACGAAGACGACGACCAGTTCACGCTGAGCTGGAGACATTGACCGTGGACACCCGCGTCGCGCAGAAGAAGCCCGGCTTGAAGGACCGCTATGCGGCGATGACACGCGGCCTGGGCTGGCAGACCACCTACCAGCCGATGGAGCGCGTCTTCCCGTACGACCGCTTTGAGGGCATCCGCATCCACGACTGGGCCCGCTGGGAAGACCCGTTCCGTCTGACGATGGACGCCTACTGGAAGTACCAGGGCGAGAAGGAGAAGAAGCTCTACGCGGTGATCGACGCCTTTGCACAGAACAACGGCCAGCTCGGCATCACCGACGCGCGTTACGTGAATGCGCTCAAGCTCTTCATCCAGGGCGTGACGCCGCTCGAATACTGCGCGCATCGCGGCTTCGCCCATGTCGGGCGGCATTTCAGCGGCGAGGGCGCTCGGGTGGCCTGCCAGCTGCAATCGGCTGACGAGTTGCGCCACTACCAGACTGAAACGCACGCGCTGTCGCACTACAACAAATACTTCAACGGCATGCACCACGCGAACCACTGGTTCGACCGTGTCTGGTATCTCTCGGTGCCGAAGTCGTTTTTCGAAGATGCGATGACGGCGGGGCCGTTCGAGTTCCTCACCGCGGTCAGCTTCTCGTTCGAGTATGTGCTGACGAACCTGCTCTTTGTGCCTTTCATGTCGGGCGCGGCGCACAACGGCGACATGTCGACGGTGACCTTCGGCTTTTCGGCGCAGTCCGACGAGTCGCGCCACATGACGCTGGGCATCGAATGCATCAAGTTCATGCTCGAACAAGACCCGGCGAATGTGCCGATCGTGCAGCGCTGGATCGACAAGTGGTTCTGGCGTGGTTACCGCGTGCTGACGCTGGTGGCGATGATGCAGGACTACATGCTGCCCAAGCGCGTGATGAGCTGGAGGCAAGCCTGGGAGATGTACGCCGAAGCCAGCGGCGGCGCGCTCTTCAAGGACCTGGCGCGTTACGGCATCCGCCTGCCCAGCGGCTGGGCCGATGCCTGCGAAGGCAAGGACCACATCAGCCACCAGGCCTGGAATACCTTCTACAACTACAACGCCGCAGCACCCTTCCACACCTGGGTGCCCCAGGCTGACGAGATGGACTGGCTGGCGGAAAATTACCCGACCAGTTTCGACAAGCTGTACCGTCCGCGGCTCGAACACTGCCGCACGGTGCAGGCCGCAGGCAAGCGCTTCTACAACAAGACGCTGCCGATGCTGTGCAACGTTTGCCAGATCCCGATGATCTTCACCGAGCCGGGTGACGCGACCAAGATCTGCTACCGCGAATCCGACTACCTCGGCGACAAGTTCCATTTCTGCTCTGACCATTGCAAAGCGATCTTCGACCACGAGCCGCAGAAGTACATCCAGGCCTGGCTGCCGGTACACCAGATCTATCAGGGCCACTGCTTCAAGCCCGGCACCGACCCGACCCAGGAAGGCTTCGACCCGCTGGCTGCGGTGCTCGACTACTACGAGATGAACGTCGGCCGCGACAACCTCGACTTCGAAGGCTCCGAGGATCAAAAAAACTTCGACCACTGGCGTGGTGATGCGCTGCAAGGGGCGCAATCGTGAGCCCCCACGCTGACTTGCGTTCGCTGCCCCCCGAGGGGGCGACCACCCCCCTTGGGGCGGCCCGGCGGAGGTCGGAATGACCGTGATGGCGATCGGCGCGTACAACTTCCCGGCCGCCGATGCGCCGGCGAATTTCGCCGCGCCGCTGCTCTACATCGGCTGGGACGACCACCTGCTGTTCTGCGCCCCGGTGTGCCTGCCGCTGTCACCTTCGATGCGTTTTGGCGCGCTCGCATCCAGCGTGCTGCCGGGTGTTTATGGCGAGCATCCCGACTTCAGCCAGATCGACTGGGACCGGGTGCAGTGGCTCAAGTCGGGCCGGCCCTGGACCCCCGACAACACCAAGACCCTCGCCGACAACGGCCTGAAACACAAGGACGTGATCCGCTTTTGCACGCCGGGCCTCAGCGGTATCGGCGGCTCGCACAGTTGACACCACGTTGACACCACGTTGACACCACGGCGCGGCGGGGCCAAGCCCCACCCGCAGCGCCGACAACGATCGACCGGGGCCAGAAACAGACGGAGACATGACCCGATGAAACCAGTTCACATCGCCATCGCCGCCATCGCCTTCGCAGCGACCGGCGCCAGCTACGCACAGGAAAAATGTGGTTTGTCCAACGGCAAAAAAGCCAGCGGCGAGCCGATCCAGATCGGCGCCATCACCGGCAAGACCGGGCCCGAGGACTTTTCTTCTTCGACGCGCGCCGCCGACGCCTACTTCAAATGTGTCAACGCCAACGGCGGCATCAACGGCCGCCCGATCGCCTACACCATCCAGGACGACACCTGGAACCCCGAAGTCGCGGCGCAGGCTGCGAGCAAGCTCGTCAAGGACACCAAGGTGGTGGGCATGGTCGGCTCAAGCAGCTTTGTCGAGTGTGGCGCCAACAACAAGCTCTATGAGGCCGAAGGTGTGGCCGTCATCGCAGGCGTGGGTGTGCCGCGCGCATGTTTCTTCGGCAAGAACTATGTCTCGTTCAACTCGGGCCCGCGCCAGTCCACGCTCGGTGCGGCGCAGTACATCGCCGAAACGCACAAGCTCAAGAGCCTGACCTGCGTGGCCCCCGGCATCCCGGGTTTCGGCGACTGGATCTGCGCCAGCGTCGAGGCCTACGGCAAGGCCAACAACATCGCCGTGAAGACCGTGATTTTCGATCCGGGCCAACTCGACGGCAACGCGATCGCGCTGCAGATCGCCGCGGCCAAGAGCGACGGTGTCGTGCTTGGCATGCCCCGCGGCATGATGCTGCCGATCCTCACCGCGGCCGAGCAGCAAGACCTGGGCAAGACCGCCAAGTGGGGCCTGCCGACATCGGCCTACCACGCCGACATGCCCAAGGCGGTGGGCAAATACTGGCACGGCAAGCTCGCCGTGCACATGGAACTCCAGCCGATGGATGCCGACACCGCCGACATGAAAAACTGGAAGGCGGTCATGGCCAAGTACGGCGACAAGAAGGACCCGATCGATTCGTTCTCGCAGGCCGGCCACTTGTCCGCGCGTGTCGCCACCAATGCGCTGCTCGCGATCAAGGGGCCGATCGACCGCAAGTCGGTCTTCGAGGCCTTCAAGGGTGTCAAGAACGTGCGCACCGACATGCTTTGCGCGCCTTGGTACTTCGGCCCCGGCGAGCGCCACCAGCCGAACCACGAAGGTCGCGCTGCCGACCTCGTCGCCGGTGGCTTCAAGACCGTGACCCCCTGTTATCGCTCCAAGGACACCGAGCTGGCTGATGTGCTCGAGCTGGAGAAGAAGGGCGGCCTCGTCAACTGACGCCGCAGCTGGCACCTGACGAAGTTCACCACCATGGATGCACTGCTGCCTTTCCTGGTCGTTGGCATCAGCGTCGGCGCGGTTTATGCGCTGTCGGGTGTCGGCCTGGTGGTGCTCTACCGCGCCAGCGGCGTGGTGAACTTCGCGGCCGGTGCGCTGGGTGGCCTGGCGGCGATGATCTGCTGGCAGGTCATCGACCTCGACTACGCCGACTGGATGGGCTGGGTCGCTGGCATCGGCAGCGCCACGCTGCTGTCCTGGGGCTATGGCCGCTATATCGCGCCGTCACTGACCCACCAGGACCGCATCGTGCGTGCGATGGCGACGCTGGGTTTCGCGCTCATGATCATGGGCCTGGCGCAGTGGTACTGGGGCGATACGCCGCGCCGCCTGGTGCTGCCCACCGACGCCGGCGGCATCGAGCTCGACGGTCGGCGCCTGGTCAGCCACACCCGAGTCGCCGCGCTGGTGCTGGCCACGCTGGCGACCCTGGGCATGGTCTGGCTGCTGGCCAAGACCTCGCTCGGCCTGCGCATGCGCGCCTTGCAGAGCAACCGCGCCTTGAGCGCGATGCTCGGCGTGCGCATCAAACGTGTCGATACCTGGGCCTGGACGCTGGCCGGCTTGCTGGCCGGCGTGACGGGCCTGTTCATGGGCAATATGGTGCGGCTGAATCCGATCGTGCTGACCTTCTTGGTCATCCCGGCGATGGCCGCCGCGATGGTCGGGCGCATGGTCTCGCTGCCGGCGACAGTCGCTGGTGGTTTGCTCATCGGTGTCATCGAAGCGCTGACTTCGTTGCAGCCTGGTTTGCAACGTTATGGTTCGGCGACCGCGTTTGTGGTCGCGATCGCGGCGGTGTTGTGGCAGCAGCGCAAGGGCATCACCCTGGCGCGCGACAACAGCCATCTCGAATAGGCGGCACCGGCGATGGCACGCGACAAAGACAGAGCCGATATCCCGCCGGGCACGCCGCTGCGGCGTGTCGCGCCGATGCTCGTGACGTTCGCGATCGTCGCGCTGCTCGGGCCCTGGCTGCTTTCGGCCTACTGGCTCAATACCTTCACCACGGTGGCCTGCCTGACGCTGGCCGCCGGCACGGTCGCGCTGCTCTACGGCCAGCTCGGCATGGTCTCGCTGGCGCAGTTTGCGCTGGCCGGTGTCGGTGGCTGGTTCTGCCTGCGCCTGGTGCATGGCATCGGGATGCCGTTCGAGCTGGCGCTGCTCG
>JAYUSP010000172.1:0-6688 GCA_043755615.1 Betaproteobacteria bacterium | reverse complement strand
TGCCCTGCGCGCTCATGTTCGCCTGGTTGTAGAAGATGCGGCCAAAGTGTTCGCGGTCGGGGAATACCTCGTCCTGGTTCGGCAGATTTGCGCCGCCGGAGTCGACGAGGTAGATGCAGGGCAAGCGGTTTTCGCGTGCAACCTCTTGTGCGCGCAGGTGTTTTTTCACCGTCATCGGATAGTAGGTGCCGCCCTTGACAGTGGCGTCGTTGCAGACGATCACGCAGTCCACACCACTGACCCGCCCGATGCCGGTGATGACCCCGGCCCCGGGAGCGTCGTTGTTGTACATGTCCAGCGCAGCCAGCGGCGCGATCTCGAGAAACGGCGTGTCCGGGTCGAGCAGCATCTCGACGCGGTCGCGTGGCAGCAACTTGCCACGCGCCAGATGTTTGGCGCGCGGGCCTTCGCCGCCGCCGAGCGCAACTTGTGCCAGCTTGGCATTCAGGTCATCGACGAGAGCGCGCATCGCGGCGCTGCTGAGTTTGAATTCTTCACTGCGCGGGTTGAGCTTGGTGTCGAGCGTCGGCATGCTGGGGCGTCTCCTGGAATCGCTTGATTGTCAGCGCTGCCAACTTTCAGCGCCGTAGACCGCGGCCTCGCTCCAACCCAGCGCGGCCATGTCGTCGACGCGGTACTGCGGCTCGCTGGGCATCAAAAATTCATCCAGCTGCGGCGGCTTGACTTCAGTGCCCGACAACATCGCGTGCACCTGGCCGCGGTGGTGGGTCTGGTGCTGGTGCAGATGCGCCAGCACGTTCGCGGCACGGTCGCGCTGGATGCGGCCGTGCAGGCGCGGCATCTCGACCACGCGCGCACAGCCGGCGGCATCGAGCCCGGCGCAGAAGGCGATCAGGCGCTCGTCGACGCGCAGCTGTGCTGCGGCGATCTCCGGCAGCGTGTCGAGCGGCACAAAACGCTCCCAATGGCCGACCAGATCGGCATCACCAAAAAGCACGCCGACGTAATAGCCGTCAACACCGAGGATGTGGTTCAGGGTCTCGGCCAGCGACGGGAAAAAGCTCGTTCTTGGCGCATGCAGTTCGGCCCGCGACAGCGGCAACATCGCCGCATGCAGGCGCCGGTTGGTCAAGCGGTTGCTGTGCGCCTGGATGCGCAGGTGCGAGCTCAGATCCACGTGCAACTCCTCAGGCTTTTCTCTCTTTTTGTGCCACGGCCAAGCCGGCTGCTTTCCAAGCTGTGAAGCCGCCTTCGATATGGCAGACCGATTCAACACCCATGTCGGCGAGCGACTTCGCGGCGAGTGCCGAGCGCCAGCCCATCGCGCAAAACAGCACCAGGCGCTGGCCCTGGCCGAAGCGCTTTTCATTGAAGTAAGGCGACTCCGGGTCGACCCAGAATTCGAGCATCCCGCGTGGCGCGTTGAAGGCGCCGGGGATAACACCTTCGCGCTCGAGTTCGCGCACATCGCGCAGGTCGACAAAGAGGACGCCATCGTCGCCGCGCAGCGCACGTGCTGCGTCGAGCGAGATCGTCTCGATCTGCGCGAGCGCTTCTTCCACCAGTTGTTTGGAGCTTTTTTTCAGCGGTGCGGTGGTCATCAGAAAGGCCCTTGTGCGAGCCAGCGTTCGATCTGCGGTTTGCGGTCGTTGCCCCAGAACGGCTCGCCATCGACCGTGATGTAGGGCGCGCCGAAGATGCCGCTGGCCACCGCCGCATCACATTCGGTTTTCAGCCGCGCCTTCCACAGCGGATCGTTCCACGCGGCTTCAGCCGCGTCGGCATCGAGCCCGTTGTCGCGCGCCAGCGTCTTCAGCGCCGCCGGGTCGTTGAGCAACACACCATGGTTGAAATAGGCCCGAAAGCCGGCGCGGCACCAGGCCGCTGCGGCCTCGGGCGAGACGCTGTCGTGCAGCCACCAGAACACCCGCGCCACGTTCTGCGTCGCGATCGGGAAACTCGCCGGCCATTTGAACGGCACGCCTTCGAAGCGTGCCGATCGCGCGAAGTCGGTGGTCGTGTATTCGCGCTTCAGCGGATGCGAGACCGGGCTCTTGAGTTCGGCCGCGGCGAAGGTCACGCCGAGCAGCATCGCGTGACGCTGCACGGTGCGCCCGTGGCGGGCGGCGAGTGCGTCGACCCATTCGTTGACGATGTAGGAATAGGGCGACGAAAAGTCGAACCAGAAATGGATGGGTGCGGCGGTGGTCATGGGGTTCTCCTCGGGCCACGATACCCGGCAGGCGCGATGGCGTCCATCGGGGCGGGCCTCGCGATGATTCCGTCGCAGGTGCCGGCGGCGCGGGTGGTGATCATCATGCCGGCGCTCCGCCGCTCAACCAACCCCGATCTCGCGCAGGTCGGCAGCGCACCAATGCTGCTCGTCCGCCGGCACGCTGCTGAGCTGCTGTTCGGCATCGGCGCGCGCCGCATCGGCGCCGCTGGCGTCGCCGGCAGCACGCAGCGCCATCGACAGCGCTGCATAGCCAAAGACGCGCTCGAAAGCGGGTGCGTCGTTCTGCTCGCACAGCGCCAGGCAGCGCCGCGCCGCGCCGGCCGCATCACCCGCCCGCCCGGCTTGCAGCAGGCTGCGGGCGAGCCGGTATTCAGCACGTTGTGCCTCGAACCAGCCGCCGGCCAGCGTCCAGAATTTGAGGCCAGCCTCGGCGGCGATGACCATCGTTTCGGTCTGCGCCGGGCTGCGTTTGCGCCCAAGTTCTTCAAGCGCCGCGGCGAGGTTGTTGCCGGCGACCGCCAGCGCACGGTGCGCGGGCGACTTCGCTGGCCGGGGCGAATTGTCGGCCGGCCCGATCTCGGCCAGCCCGCTTGCGGCCAGCTTTAGCGCGCGTTGCAGCGCCGCACCCGCGCCGTCGACATCGGTGCGCCCGCAGCGCAGCGACGACACCGTGGCCCAGGCCGCGACGGCGTCGCCTAGCGGCAGTGCGGTCAGCGCCGCGTCGTCACCACCGGCGGCATGCAAGGCGGCGCGCTGGCGGGCGATCACGGCCAGCGCGGCGTCGTCTCCGGCAGCGGCCGGCGCCAGGCTTTGCAGCAGCTCGGCGCCTTGCCGCCACTGCCCCAGATGCTCGCCAAAAACATGCACCACGAGGCCGGCAAAAGGCGCCACCTGCGCTGCCGCGCCGACGATCGCCGTCGATGCGGCCAACCGCTGCGCCACCGCGTCGGCCTGGTCGCCATGGTCGGCCCAGGCCGATTCGATGAAGTCTTCGAATGTCGTCATCGCGCTGCCTTCCTGTTTTTCGAGTTGCCGTCCGGTTTGCCGTTCGGGTGCGCTTCGGGTTGTGCTTCTGTTTGTGGTTCCACGCCCCATTCTGCGACGCCTTACGATGCGCAGCATCCCCGCCGGAGCCCGCGATGCCGACCACCCCCCCGCCGATCGACTGCACGCCGCAAGAGTGGCAGGCGCGCCAGCAACTCGCTGCCTGCTACCGCGTCTTCGACCTGCTCGGCTGGACCGAGCTGATCTACAACCACATCTCGCTGCGTGTGCCGGGTACCGGCGCAGCGACCCCCACGTCTGGCGCGGCGCAGTTCCTGATCAACCCTTTTGGCCTGCATTACCGCGAGGTCAAAGCGTCGAACCTGGTCAAGGTGGATGTCCACGGCCACAAGCTCAGTGACGGGCCCTGGGGCATCAACGCGGCCGGTTTTGCGCCGCATGCGGCGATCCATGCCGGCATTGAAGCGGCGCATTGTGTGATGCACACCCACACCACCAACGGCATGGCTGTGGCCTGTTCCGCGCAGGGCCTGTCGTTCGATAACTTCAACGCCGCGCAGATCGGCGGTCGCGTCGCGTATCACGACTTCGAAGGCATCACCGTGCATGGCGACGAAGGCCCGCGCCTGGTGCAGAACATCGGCGACAAACCCGCCGTGATCCTGCGCAACCACGGCCTGCTGGCTTGGGGCAGCACCTTGCCGTCGACGTTTTTCACGCTCTGGACCTTGCAGCGTGCTTGTGACGTGCAGGTCGCTGGCGCGGCGCTCGGTGCGACGATCCCGATCAGCGAACAAATCCAGCGCCGCTGCGCCGCCGATGCACACCAGGTCAGCACCGACCCCGACATCGGGCGCAACGCTTTTGACGCGATGGTGCGGCTGGTCGATCGGGTTGATCGCAGCTGGCGCGACTGAAATCCTCGCCACTCAAAAGACAAACGCGCGGAAACGCGCGCGGCATTGTTCCCGCCCGCGTGAACTTTGCGTGATGCGGGTGTGACCTGGGGGCTTGAGCATCGGTTTCGCCGACACCCCAAGCCCGCGCGGAAGGGTCGGCAAACCGATCCCCAACCTGTCACCCGCACACTCGCCCGGAGGCTCCCGCATCATGTCCAAATTCATTTCATCGCCGCACGTTATCGCTGCTGCCGCGCTGCTCAGCACGCTCGCACTCTCGGTGCAGGTCGCGCATGCCGCGCCAGTGCAGATCAAGGTCACCGCCGAGAATCTCGTCGCCGCCAACGGCATCGCGTTTGCGCCGCTGCGCGTCGGCTTTGGCAACGGCAGTTTTGATGCTTTCAATCTCGGTGGCGTGGCCACAGCGCCGATCATCTCGGTGGCCGAAGGGGGCAGCGGCGTCGACTGGTTCCCGGCTTTTGCCGCCGCCGACCCGACCGCCACGCTGGGCACCGTGGTGCCCAGCCCGCCCGGCCCGCTGGTGCCCGGCGGGATGGGCATGACGACCTTCATGCTCGACCCGGCATTGAGCCGCTTCTTCACCTTCGCGTCGATGGCGGTGCCGAGCAACGACCTCTTCATCGGCAATGACGACCCCATGGAATACGACCTGCTCGACGCCGCCGGCAACCTGCAGATCACATCCATCACGGTGCGTGCCAACGAGATCTGGGACGCCGGCTCCGAGGTCTTCGACCCGACGGCCGCAGCCTTTGTCGCCGGTGGCACGAACGACCTGCGCACCGACCAGAACTCGGTGGTGGCTTTCAACTTTGCCGAGCTCGCTGCATTCAACGGCATGACCACCGGCGCGGCCTATGTGCTCAACAGCCAGCTGCGCGGCAGCGACGAGGTCTACCGGATCTCGTTCTCGGTGGTCGCGGTGCCCGAGCCAGAAAGTTACGCGCTGATGCTCGCCGGGCTGGTGGGTGTGGCCTTCGTGGCGCGCCGCCGCAGCGCAGACCACCGCGCCCAGCGCGACGCCGGTCGCAACGCGGTGTAAGGTTTTGCCCGGTGCCGCCGACCCGGCGGTGATGAACCGCCGGCTGCTCCTGGTCGAGGACGACGACGCCATTGCCGATGTCGTCGGCCTGCACCTGCGCCAGGCCGGGTTCGAGTTGCAGCGCGAGGCCGACGGCGGCCTCGCGCTGCAGCGCATTGACGCTGGCGGCTGGGATCTGGTGCTGCTCGACCTCGGCCTGCCGGGTGTCGACGGCTGGGATCTCTGCCGCCACCTGCGCCAGCACCACCCGGCGGTGCCGGTGATCATCGTCAGTGCGCGCAGCGCAGAAACGCACCGCGTTCTCGGTCTCGAACTCGGCGCCGACGACTACCTTGCCAAACCGTTTTCGATGCTCGAGCTGGTCGCCCGGGTGCGCGCGCTGCTGCGTCGCAGCGAGCAGTTGCGGCAGCAGAACATGCAGCACGCGCCGGCCAGCATCCCGATCGGCCGGCACCGGCTCGACGCTACCCGTCGGGCCTTGTTGCGTGGTGATGAGAGCCTGGCCCTGACGCTGCGCGAATTTGACCTGCTGCACTTTCTGGTGCGCCATCCGGGCCAGGTTTTCAGCCGCGCCGAATTGCTCGACCGGGTCTGGGGCAACGGCTTCGATGGTTACGAACATACCGTCAATTCGCATATCAACCGGCTGCGCAGCAAGATCGAAACCGACCCCCACCAGCCGCAGCTGATCCAGACCGTTTGGGGTGCCGGCTACCGCTTCGATGCCGGGCCCACCCAAGCTGCCGGCTGAGACACCGAGATCACCATGAAAACCAGTTTTACGCGCCGCCTGACCTGGCTGCTGGTGCTGCTGCTGCTCGGTTATGGCCTGACCGTGGCCGCACTCGGGCGCCACCTGGCGCGTGAGCATGAGGTCGAATCGCTGCAGCGCATCTCGCATGGCCTGGCGCGCCACATCGTCGAACGCTGGCCTGAGCTCACCCGCGGCGGCGGCGGGAACGCCAGCGAGGCCAGCGACCTCGCCGCGCGCGGTGCGTTGCTGAAGATGCTGATGGTCGTCAACCCCGGCGTCGAGGTTTACCTGCTCGACGCCGACGGCCGGGTTGCTGCGTATATCGGCGAGCCGGGCATGGTGCGCCAACATGCCGTCGACCTGGTGCCGGTGCGCGCTTTTCTCGCCGGTGCGCCGCTGCCGCTGCGTGGCACCGACCCGATGCGCGATGGCGGGCGCGCCACAAAGACCTTTAGCGCAGCGATGTTCCCGCCACGCGCGGGCGACAGCCGGCCGCCGGGCTATCTGTACGTCGTGCTCGAAGGCCAGGCGCGCGCGCAGGTCAGCGGCCCGCTCGGCCTGCAAGGCGCGTGGCAGACGGCCGCTGCGGCGGCGGCGCTGGCGCTGTTGTTGACGCTGGCGCTCGGCGCCTTGCTGCTGCGGCGGCTGACGCGCCCGCTGCGCGAGCTGGCGCTGCGCATGCAGCGCTTCACGGTCGGGCCGGCGGCGGTGGCCGGTGCGAATGTCGGTGCGAACGGCAACTTCGGTGCCGCGGTGCATGCCACCGCGGA
>JAYUSP010000171.1:0-6699 GCA_043755615.1 Betaproteobacteria bacterium | reverse complement strand
CCGGCATTCAACTGCCGCACCGCGCGCTGCGCGCTGCTGCGCAGGCTGCGCGAGCCGACGCGGTCGCGCAGGTAGTCGAAGACCAGATCCTTGTTCGTGCAGTAGGTCAGGTGGCGGGCGTACTCTGCCGCGCGCGCACCTTGGGAAACGCCGCTGTGCACGATGCCCACGCGCAGGCCGAAGAGCGCGAACAGCGGGCCCATCGTCGTCGCGTCGCGCTGCGCGAGGTAGTCGTTGACGGTGACCACGTGCGTCGGCACGCCGGCGCAGGCCGCAATGCAGGCGGCCAGCGCCGCGGTCAGGGTCTTGCCTTCTCCAGTGTCGAACTCGACGCAGCGGCCGTCGACGAGGCAGGCCGCGGCGATGAGCTGGGCCGGATGCGGCAGCAAGCCGAGGGTCTGCCTTGCAGCTTCGCGCACGATGGCCAGCGCCAGCGCCAGCGCCTTCGGGTCGCGCTCGACAAAGGCGGCACGCGCCGCCGCCGGCAAGGCCGCGCGCAGTTGCGCCGCGGTCTGGCCATTGACCCCGGCGGCGTTGGCCAGCACCTGCGCCAACAAGGCCGCACGCCGGCGCAGATGCGCCGAGCGGCTGCCGCCGCGCGCCAGCCACAGCCCGGCCACCCAGCGGTCAAACGCGGTCTCGCGCGAGTCGCGCCGCTCGGCAAACAGGCGCGGCGCGAGCGCCAGCCCGCGCGGCGGCCAGGTGGGCAGACGCAGCGCCGCTGCGCTTGTGTCAGGCATCACAGGCAGGCCGGTGGCACAAGCTGCGCGTCGGGCCGGCGGCAAGTTGCAGCGCAGGCAGATCGTTAGGCATCTTATTTGGCACTTCGCTTGACACTTCGATGGGCCTTTTGCTGGGCACTTCGTCAGGCATGAAAGTGCGCCAGGAACAAACGCCGCAGACCGCGCCAGACCCGCGGTGCGATCGGCTCGGCGGCATGCTCGAAGCGCACCGAGACCAGGCTGCCGATGAGCCGGTGCGGAAACTCCGGCGGCAGCGCGAGATCGACCTCGAAGTGTGTCGTCAACGATTTGCGCCCGGTGTCGTCGCGCGGATCGGTGACCACCGAGCCACCGCCGCCGAGGCCCAGCGCAGCGCTGGGCAGCTCGTTGGTAGCCGCCGGCACCGCCCGCAGCACCGTCGCCGGCCACACCGGGCTGGGCGCAAAGGGCAGCCGCACATGGATTGTTTTGGTGTGCTGCCGGATCAGGTCTTCATCGGCTTGCTCGATGACCAGGCGCACATGCGGCGGCGCTGGCGGGATCACATAGCCGATGACCTCGCCCTTGCGCACATAGATGCCTGGCAGGTCGTCGCTGCGCACCTGCCACAGCCGCCCGGCGGATTCGCTGCGCACGGTCAGCAGGCCCGAACGCGACTGCAGGTGTTTCAGTTCAGCCTGCGTCTGGCGCAGCTCGACCGCAAAGCGCTCGCCGGCCACCGGCCCGTCGACACGAGCGGCCTCGTAGCGGGCCAGCGCCGCCGCTTCGCGCGCGGTCTGCACGGCGACCTTGGCGTCGAGTTCGGGGTCGACCAGCGTCAGCACTGCGGCCCCCGCGGCCAGCGTGTCGCCCGGCCGCGCATCGATCACGCTGACAAAGCCGGCCTGCCTTGCACGCAGGATCGCGCTGTCGGGCAGCCAGAGCACGCCGGCGACCTCGGTCTTGTGCGGCAGCGGCAGCAGGAACAGCAGTGCCAGCACCAGCGCGATGCCGGTGAGCACGACCGCCCGCGCGCCGCCGCGTGCCGACACGCCGACGGTATGCCGCGCGAGCCACGACAGCGCCTTCCACAGCGGCAGCCCGAAGCTGGCGAGCAAGGCCCAGATCGCGATCAGCACCCCGACTGCGAAGTACTGCGTCGCGACAAAGATCGCGATCGAGAACATCACGAAGACGCGGTAGGCAAACGACAGCGGCGAATAGAAGGCCAGCCAGATGGCCTCGCCGGTTGAATGCGCCGGCGACACCGCCTGGCGCCGACGCAGCGCGTGGCGCTGGAACAGCCAGCCCCACCAGCGGCCGGCACGCTGCGCGAGGTTGGGGATCTCGATCGCGTCGCTGAGCACGAAGTAACCGTCGTAGCGCAGCAGCGGATTGGCGTTGAAAATCACCGTCGTCAGGCTGGCGAGCACGACGACGTCGTAGGCAATCGCGCGCGCCGTACCCGGCTGCAAGAACATCCACAGATAAAACGCGATCGCCGCGATGCCCAGCTCGACGAGCATGCCGGCAGCGCCGACGAGCATGCGGTCGCGCTTGCGCTTGAAAGCCCAGGCGCTGGATGCTTCGACGTAGGGCACCGGCAAAAACAGCAGCAACATCACGCCCATGTCGTGGACTTCGCCGCCGTGCAGTTTGCAGGCGATACCGTGGCCGAGCTCGTGCAGCGCCTTGACGAGCGGGAAGATCAGCAGCAGCAGCAACAGGTTGTCCAGCGCCAGCATGCGTTCTGAAAAATTGCCGGTGAGTTCAGCCCAGTGCGACGCCGCCAGCGGCAGCGCCGGCAGCACCAGCAGGCACCACAGCCCCACACCGCCCCAGCTCAAGAGCGGCCGCAGCCGCTGCACGATGCGGCCGAGCAGGCGGTCGGGGTCGAACAGGGGCACGCGGATCGCCAGCGGGTTGAGATACCGCGCGGCCCAGCGTTTGCGCACCTGGCGGCGGTCGCGCTGGATGACCTCGCTCAGGTCGGGCAAGGTATCGCCGGCGAGCAGGTCCAGCGCATGCAACTGCCCCAGCAGCGCCAGGATGTCTTCCTGGCTCGGCGTGTCTTCGTGCGTAACGGTATTGGCGGCCAGCGCCTGCCAGAGCTGGTCGAGCGTGCGGCGCCCGTCGAGCAGCCTGATGATGCGCAGCGCCTGGCGGTCGAAGCGGTGGTACTTGGCGTTGACGCGGTCTTCGACGACGGTCCAAAGTTCACCGCGCCAGCGCTGGCTGTGCAGGCGCAAGTTGCCACGCAACTGCGGCGCCAGCGTGGCGACGCGATACCAATGACTGCTGACCAGGCCGGCGCCAAGGCCGCCGACCTGTTCACCTACCTGCGCACCGGCTTGCGCCGGGCCGGCGGGGTCTACCACCCGATCTAGAACCCGATCTTCCATGCCACAAAACCCAGCCAGTCGACGAGGCGGTGCAAGCTGATCCACAGCGCGCTGCGCTCGCCGGCGTTGATCTTGCCAACACCTTCCATGCCGGGCTGGATGAGCGCCGGCCCGCCCTGCACCTGGGCTTCGACGCGAAAGGTGTTCAGGCCGTCTTCGGCCACCGCCACCGGCGCGATGCGCGAGACGACGATGGCATGCCGCACCCCCGGCAGGCCGCTGAGCACCAGCTCGCCGGGCGCCCCTTCGCGCAGGTGCAGGATGTCGCGCTCGTCGATTTTCAACACCACGCGCCAGGCGGCCATCGGAGCGACCTCGAACAGCACCTTGCCTTGCTCGACCGGAGCGCCGAGCTGCTGCGACAGGTCACCCCGAACAACCACGCCGTCAAACGGCGCCTTGATCTCGACCCGCGCGAGTTTGCTGCGCGACAAGGCCAGCTCGGCCGCGGCCTCGTCGGCTTCGGCCCGCGCCAGCATCAGCGCCGCTGGCGTGCCGCGCGCCATCGCTTCGCGCAGCTTGCGCTCGGCGAGTTCGGCTTGCGCCGACCAGCGCGCAGCCTCAAGCTTGAGGTCGCGGTCGTCCAGGCGCGCAAGTACGTCGCCGGCCTTGACGGTGTCGCCGGCACGCAAGCGCGATTCCTGGATGAAGCCGGCGAATGGCGCCACCGCAGCCCGTTGCAGCAGGCCCTCGACTGTTGCCGGTGCGCCAACGCGATAGGGCAGCGGCAACAGCGCAGCGACCACGAGCAGCAGCACCGCCACTGCGCCGAGCAGCTTCAGGCCGGGGTGGCTCGGGCCGAAAAGGCCACGCAGGCCCGACCGGGCGCTGTCTGCCGCATGTTCGATCAGTCCGCGCCGGGCGCCACGCTGCAACTCGAAAGCGGGCGCCAGCGCCGCGCCGAGCGTGCGCAGGAACTCGACCGTCTCGGCACTGGGCGCGCGGTCGAAGTCGACGAGCAGCGCGCCGGTGCGCCGGCCATGATGTTCGAATGCGACGACCACCGACGCTGCCGCTCTGTCCCCACCCGCCGCACCCGCAGCGCCGGCCTCTTGGTGATAGTCAGCCAGCGGGCTGGTCGCCAGCAGCGGCGCATCGGCGTCGACGCCGGCCGGCGGATGCAGCTCAAGCTCGCCAGTCAGCACCGCCTGGGTCATGGCTTCGGCCGCAGCGCTGAGCAGGTTCGATCGCGGCTCGAAGCCGGCGCTGCCGGACACGCTGAGCAGCTGCACGATGCCGTCATCACCAGCGCGGCCGACCATCGCCTGCCGGCAGGGCAAGGCCTCGACGACACGGTTGGCAACCCAGCGTGCCGCCGCCGGCGCATCGGTTTCGGCCAGGGCGCCGAGCAGCAGGTCTTGCAGCAGTGCCGATCGTTTCAAACGTTGGTCACGGTCGAGCAGGTCGCGGCGGTCGAACAGGCCGACCAGCCAGCCCGCGCCCCAATGCAGCAAGCGCAGCGCGTCGCGCAATGGCGCCGGGCCGCGTGCAGCGACATGCAAGACAACAACGCCGAATGCCTTGTCCGCCGAGACCAGCGGATAGGCACATTGCGCCAGCCCGGAGCTTTCCTCCAGCACGACACCGCGCCGCTCGACCAGCGCCTGCTGCGCGACATCGGCCAGGTACGACATGTCGCGCCCGGCATCGGGCCAGACCGCCGCCGGGGCGTAGCGCTCACCTTCGTCGTGCAGCAGCAACAAGCCGGCCTGCGTGCCGGGCACCCACTGGCAAAGAATGCCGAGCCAGGCGCGACAAAGTTCGTCGGAGGTCTTGGCGTTGACGAGCAGGGACCAGAAGTCCACCGGCTCGCTGGCTACGGCGCCGACGACCGCGGCAGCGTGGGCAACGTTCGGGACCGCGGTCATCGGCGCCGTGGCCGCACCGCCGCCGGGCGCGCCGATCATGCGTGCTGTAGGCCCCGCACCGCGCGCCGCCGTGCCCAGCCGGCCACCGCCAGCCCGCCGCCCAACAGCAGCGCCCAACTCGCCGGCTCGGGCACCGCGGTGATGCTGACGCGGTTGACGATGTCCAGCGAATCGTCAAGGTTCAGGTCGGTACCGCTGAAGCTCAACACCACCGGCGTGCTGCTGCCGACGGGAAAGCTGTTGGCCAACAAGAACGTGGCGCTGAGCAGCCCGCTGCCGGACAACAGCAGGGGCGGCGTCGGCTGCAGGTTGGCGTCAAGTGCAAACCACGACACCGAGAGTGAGCCGCCAACCAGATCCATCGCTGGTGTGAAGGTGCCGCCAACGGCCAGCGCAGCCGCCAGGGCGGCGTCGCCCATGCCGTTGTAGCTGGCATCGGCATCGGTCAAGGTCACCAGCGCGGGGTTCCAGGTCAGCGAGAATAAAAACGAGGTCAGCGGCGTCGCAACACCAAAGTCGAACGCGTAGTTCACGCTGGCGCTGCCACCCGGCGTGCCTGTCGCCCCGGTCGCGCTGAGGCTGACGGCGTGCGCCGGCGCGGCGACCCACAGCGCCGCGAACGCCGCGGCGGCGACGGCGTGGCGGCGCAGGCCAGAGGTGGTCAAGCGGGTCATCTGAAGCTCCTTGATTGATTTCGCTGTCACTGTCGCTGTCACTGTCACTGTCGCTGTCGCTGTCGCTGTCGTCATCGATGCCATCGCGATCGGGCGCATCGGCTTACTCCACCGCGCGTTCGTTGGTCCTGGCCGAGATCGTCCAGAGGTTGGCAGCGTGGCCCGCCTTGGCCGGCCCCGCTGCCGAGCTGGAAACCCATTCATTAAGCCACGAAACGTCACCGCGATGGCCCAGCGCAAAGCCGCGTCCGCCCCCTTGTTCGGGGGTCATCGCCAGCATCGGGCCGCGGGTCACCGACTTGCGTGTGCCCGCAGATGCTGAAGCCGGGGGCGCGACGATCACCGCGCCATCAGTGACGTCGGGGCCGACCACCGGCTTGGGCAGCACCGTCAACCAGGTGTCGTTCAGGCGCACCAAAACCAGGTCCAGCGGAAGCGTGCCTTCGGCCCCCGGTGCCACCGCGAAGCGCAGCCGGAAGAGCTCGCCGCTGCCTTCTTCGACCGGCGTCAGCGCGGTGCCGTCAATCGTGATCTCGCCGGCGCCGCGGCGCACGACCAAGTGCGTAAAGCCCTGCGTCAACGCGGTGCGCTCGACGCCGACAAAGCTCAGCTTCGTTTCGTCGTAGCGCACCGTCAGCACCACCGATTCCAGGCCGGCGGCGATGTCGATATTCACCGGCACCACGATCTGCGTGCCGGCGGCGGCCGTCACCGTGCCGATGGTCACCATCGGGTCGGCGCCGGCAAATGTCAGGGGCGGCAGACCCGCCGGAATCGCCGGGATATCGGCCACTGAAGCGCCGCCGGCACGCAGGCCGATGCGCAGAGCATCGGCAGTCTGCAAGCGGCCGTTGGGCTGCACGTCGCCAATGACCACCGGGTCGACCAGCGGCCATTGACCGAAGCCGTTGTCCTGGTTCAACAGCACGCGGTTGATGCGTTGGAAGTCGAGCGTCGAATAGCTGCCGTCGCCGCTGGTGTCGCCCACATAAGCGACGACATGCAGGCCATCGTCGGCACGCGCGGCGATGGCACCGCCATTGATCGTGATGCC
>JAYUSP010000170.1:0-6714 GCA_043755615.1 Betaproteobacteria bacterium | reverse complement strand
CGCCGCTTGCAAGCGCGCAAGGTGTTGCGGCGCTTCGTCGAGGTAGAGCTGAATGACCTCGACGAGCACGGTGCCGTCGTCGTCCACCGCGCGGATGTTGTCCAGCGCCGCGCGGTCGAGCAGCGCCGCGGCGGGCGCTGCATCGATGTCCACCACGGCAGCGCTGGCTCGCGTCGTGGCGGGCGCTGGCGCCGGCGGGCTCTGGTCGGCATGCACGCGGTCTGCGGGCAGCCAGCGCGCCAGCACTTCGGCGAGCTGCTTGCGGCTGTAGGGCTTGGCGAGGTGGTCGTCCATGCCGCTGTCCAGGCAGAGCTGGGCGTCGCCGGCCAGCGCGTTGGCGGTCAGCGCGACGATCGGCAGCCGTGCGAGTGAAGGGTTAGCCACTTCGTGGTCGCGGATCGCGCGCGTCGCTTCGTAACCGTCCATCACCGGCATCTGGCAGTCCATCAGCAGGATGTCGTATTCGCGGGCACGCACCGCGTTCAGCGCTTCCTGGCCATTGGGCACGATGTGGAATTCGCAGCCCAGTGCCTTGAGCATGTTGCGCGCGACGACCTGGTTGACGCCGTTGTCTTCGGCGAGCAGCACATTGGCGCGGATGCGCGGCGCGCGCGCCTCGACCACCGGGGCCAAGTCGGGAGTGGCCGATTCCGCAACGGTCTGCGCCAGCGCGCGCAGCAGGTCCTGGCGGCGGATCGGTTTGGACAGGTAGGCGCTGATGCCGGCACCGCGCGCACGCGCCAACTCGTCGGGTGAGTGCAGCGAGGTCGCCAGCACCACCTTCAAGTCCTTGATGCGCGCGTCGGCGCGCACCGCCGCGGTCAGCTCCAGGCCGTCCATGCGCGGCATCTTCATGTCGACGATGGCAATTTCGAAGGGGTCGCCTTCGGCATGGGCACGCAGCAGTTGGCTGTAGGCCTCGGCGCCGTCGGCGGCCAGGGTGCAGCGCATGCCGGCGGCGATGACACGGTGTTCCAGGATGTCGCGGTTGGTCGCGTTGTCGTCGACGACGAGAATCCGGCGCAGTGCCAGGCCACTCGGGCTGGGCACGCTGGGCAGGCTGGTGGCGGGCATCAGCGGCAAGGTGAACCAGAAGGTCGAGCCATCGCCGGGCGTGCTTTCGACGCCGATCTTGCCGCCGAGCAGCTCGACCAGGCTGCGCGAAATCGCCAGGCCCAGGCCGGTGCCGCCGAAGCGCCGCGTCGTCGAACCGTCGGCCTGCTCGAAGGCCCGGAACAGCCGCGAACGGGCCTCGTCGTCGATGCCGATGCCGGTGTCGTGGACTGCAAAACGCAGCGTCCATTCGTCTTGTTTGTGGACATCGATGAGGACTTCGCCGGCGTCGGTGAACTTGACCGCATTGCCGATCAGGTTGGCCAGGATCTGGCGCAGCCGGTAGGGGTCGCCCCGCACCGCACCGGGCAGGGTTTCGTCGATCCGGCAGGCGATCTCGAGCCTCTTGGCATGCGCCCGCGGCGCGAGCAGTTGGACCACGTCCTCGACGGCCTGGTAGATGTCGAAGTCCAGCGTCTCGGTCTCGAGCTTGCCGGCTTCGATCTTGGAGAAGTCCAGGATGTCGTTGATGATCGACATCAGGGCTTCGCCCGAGTTGCGCACGGTTTCGACAAAGGGGCGCTGGTGCTCGTCCAGCGACGTCTCCAGCAGCAGCTCGGTCAAACCCAGCACGCCGTTCATCGGGGTGCGGATCTCGTGGCTCATGTTGGCCAGGAATTCGCTCTTCGCGCGGTTGGCGTTTTCGGCGGCGTCCTTGGCCGTGCGCAGTTCCTGCTCGCGCTGGCGCAATTGCTGCTCGGCCACCGCGCGCTGGGTGATATCGAAAAAGACCGTGTAGACACCGACCACCTTGCCGTCGTCGCTGATGTCGGGCACATGCCGGCCAGAATGCCAGACCGAGCTGCCGTGGCGGTCGATGCGGTGCCGCTCGAGTGGCACATGCTGGCCTTTCAAGGCCAGCAAAAGGCGCGGCTCGATATCGGCCCAGACGCGCTCGCCCACCAGCGCCGGCACGCTTTTGCCCACGACCTCGGCGCTGGTCTTGCCCAGCCACTGCTCCTGCGCGCGGTTGATGTAGCGGTAGTGGTTGTCGGCATCGATGTAGGAAACCGTGACCGGGATCTGGTCCATGATGATGCTCAGGCGGCGCTCGCCGCGCTGCGCCGTTTCCAGCGTCGATTGCAGGTCGGTGACGTCCATCGCCATGACCACAAAACCCGCGGCCGGCGCGCTCGGGCGGTCGTCGCGCACGACCTGAAGCTGCAGCCAGCGCCGCGCCTGGCCCGGGCGCAGCAGCGCGATACGCAGGTTCTGCACGCTGCCGTCGGCAGCCGCGCGCAAAGCCGCAGCGACCGCGGGGCCGTTGAGCGGGCCGAAATGCTCGGCGATGGGCTCACCCCGCAGGTCTGCCGGGCTGAGCCCGAAGAGTTGTGCCAGCGCCGGGCTGACCGCGGCGCAATGCAGGCGCGCGTCGACATCGGCGGCCAGCAGTTGTGCCGGCCATGCCGGTGTGGCCGGCTCGATGGCCTTGCGCGCCAGCGGCACGCTCGCCGCGGCGGCCGTTGCCGCGGCGGCGGGTCGACCGGTGTTGCGGCGCCAGGTCGCCAGCATCAGCAGCAGCAGGCAGGTCGCCAGCGGCACGCCCAGGCCGGTGGCCTCGAATCCGGTGTGCGCGAGTTCCACCGCGAGCAGGCCAAGACTCAAGCCTGCGAGCGTGGGCGCCCACCAGCGCGGCGCGGTTGCCACGGCTGGCTTCGCGTCCGGTTTTTTTGCACCGCGCAGCGGCGCGGCGGTGCTGTCACGTCGTGTCAGCCCGGCCAGCGGCGTCAGGTCGATCGGCTGTGTCTGCTCGTTCATAGCGCCCCCCAGGCGGTTTCCAGGCAAGGCCGTTCGGCAAAGTCGAACTCCCAGACGACACCGTTCTCAAGCTCGAGCCGGCCGTCCAGGCCGATGAGTTCACCCAGCACGCGGGCCACCCCCTTGCTGCCGACGAGCAGCGGACGCTCGGGCAGGTGCTCCTTGATGCCGCGCACGGCCTGCGCGATGCGCATCACGAAGTCTTCGTCGGATTCGCCGCCGGGCGGCGTCTGGCGGGCTTCGAGCCAGGGCTGGGTGGTCTCGATCGACATCAGGTTCCAGGCGCCGAGGCGGCGTTCTGCAAAGGCCGGCTCAACGACGATTTCGACGCCGCCAAGATGCGCGGCGATGATCGTCGCGGTCTCGCGGGTGCGCGCCAGGTCGCTGGTCACGATGAGGCCGACCTTGGGCTCCAGGCGCGCGATGCGGCGGGCGGACTGCACCGACTGCGCGCGGCCGAGGTCGGTCATCGGCAGGTCGAGGTCACCACCGCAGCGCAGGCCGGCGGTGTTGGATGCGGTCGCGCCATGGCGCACAAAACGCAGCGGCAGGCGGGGGTCGGTGAACTCGTACATGGTCTGCGGTGGTGCTTGTCAACGCAGCGCGCTGGCCGGTGCAAATGCGATCGGGTTGCCGGGGAACGACTCCCGCGCCAGCGCGTGCAGCACGCTCCAGCGGCCGCTTTCAGGCAGCTCGCCGCGCAGCCAGGCGCGAATGAAATCGATCTGGTTGCGGTCGGCGAGCAGCGGCGTGTGGCCGGTATCGGGCACATGCATCACGGCCACCGCTTTGCCACGCGACATGCGCTCGATCGTCGGCTCGAAGAGGGCGTCGGACTGCATGCCGTGGATCAGCAGCACCGGGCATTTCAGGCGCTGCCACTCGGCCCATTGTTCCAGGCTGCGGCCGGCGCTGCGACGGTAGGCCTGCATCGCGCGAACGTCGTGGCGGTAGACGCGGCCGCTTTCTTCGTCCGACCAGCGCGTCTGGTGGAAACTCAGGTTGAAGCGGATGTCGTCGCTGACCGGGCCGTCGTTTTTGTTCGATGCACCGACGCGGCGCAGCAACTCCGAAGGATCGCGAAAGACATAGTGCCGGGCGATCGTTTCGGCACGCCGCTTGCGCCGCCGCGCCGGGATGTACGGGCCGACATCGTTGAGGATCAGGCGCTGGATCAGCCGCGGATGTCGCGCCTGCAGCGCGATCGCTGCGCTGCCGCCCATCGACGAGCCGAGCACGGTCACCGGCTTGGCCCCGAGGTGCTGGATCATCTGCAGCAACTGCTCGCTGCAAGTCGCCAGCGAATAATCTTCTTCGGCGGCAAGCCAGCCCGAACGCCCGCGGCCGAGCCAGTCCATGCAGATCACGCGGTAGTTTTCGCTGAGGTCCGAGGCGAGATAGTGAAAGCGCATCGCGACATTTGCCACGCCGCCGCAGCACAGCAGCACTGGCGCGTCGGCGGCACCCCAATCGGTGTAGGCCACGGCGGCCGGATAGGGCCGCTTCAGACGCGCTGGCGTGGCCGGCTGCAGCCGCGTCGGATGCTGGTAGTCAAAATGTCTGAGCTGAAAGTGGCCGTGGAAGCGGCCGACGACGCGGCTGGCCAAGGCCATGTACTCGTTCCAGCTCGTCACGACGCGGCGTTTGCCGGGCAGCGGTGGCTCCCAGGCGACATCGAAGAGTGCGCCAGGAACGGTATCGCCGCCGTTGGCGTCACGCGGGACGGCTTTCAGCTCAGGACGCACCGGGGCCGCCGGAACCGCCATCGACGCCATCGGCGTCATCTTGGCGCGCAGCAACTTCGGCGCCGGTTTCATGCGCCGCCGCGCCTGCGCGACGCCTTTGCAACGCTGGCGCTGGGGGCGGTGATGCGATTGAACGCTCGACGGGCTGGCTGCGGGGTGGATTTCATCGGGGCTGTCGGGTTGAGGCGGCGCGGTGCGAGAGCAGTTCGCGAAGGCCGGCCGCCGTCTGCAAACTTATCGGACGGCCCCTGCGCCGACTTGAGTGCAAAAGAAACGTGCAGAAGGAGCGTGCAAAAGAAGCGTGCAAACCAATCGTGCAAACGACTCGCCTGTTTTGGCAGGCCTGTTCCAGCGCTTCAACGCGCCACCCGAACTTCAGCTTCAGACGTGCCCTGCCGATAAGACCTGCATGAATGGCCGCAACTGGCGCGAACCCACCCACCACCCGCAGCCCTGAATATGAAATCAAGCAACCAACGCATGATCGTCGTGGCCCTGGTGGTCTGCGGCTTTGCCGTCGGCATGGCAGGCCTGCTGAACTACTTCAAATACCGCAGCACCGCGCAGCGCCTGGTGACCGACCGCCTGGTCGTGACCGGCAAGTCGGTCGAAAACGCGATCCAGTCGTCGCTGGCGCTGGGCATGCAGTTTTCCGATATCGGCACCTTGCCCGGCACGCTGGAGCGCGAGCAGGCCAGCGATACGCTGATTCAGGGCATCGACATCTTCGATACCGCCGGCAAGCTGCTCTACAGCACCGACCGTCTGCGCTCGACAAGGCCGGTGCCGCAGGACTGGGTCGCCGCAGCCCAGAAGGCGGGCACTGCCGACTGGTTTGTCGATGACGGCGACGAAGCTGCCGCCGGTATCTCGGTGCAGAACAACTTCGGCCTCACGATCGGTTACCTGGCGGTGCGTTACGCCGGCGACCGGGTGCGTGAATCGGTGGCCGCGGTCGGCCGCGAGATTGCGTTGTCGACTTTTGTCGTATTCCTGTTTGCCGCGACGCTGGCTTCACTCGCGCTGCGCGCGGTGGTGCACCGCCTCGACCGCGACCTGCGGCACGTCGAGGCAGCGCTGCGCGCGGGGGACTCGGCGCGTGCTGCATCGCTGGCCGCCAACGGGCCTTTCGGGCCGGCGCTGCAGCGCTTCGTGCAGACCACACGCCGTGCCGAGGCCGAACTCGGCGAGCTGCGTGCCCGCCTGCACGGGAGCACATCGACATGAACGCGGCCTACCTGCGCGGTGTGTACTGGCGCCTGGCCGGCGCAGTGATGCTGGTCGTGGTGCTGGCGCTGACCTTCAACGCGTACCTGTCGCACGGCACCTTCGAGCGTGCACTGGCGCCGCAGATGGCCAACAAGGTGGCCAGTGTGGGCTCGTCGATCCGCGCGCTGGTGCTCAAGGCGGTCGAAAACGGCGTCGCCTTCGAAGAGCTGTACGGTGTCACCGAGCGCTTCAAGGAACTGCGCACCGAAATGCCCGAGGTCTCGACGGTGGCCATCACCGATGCCCAGGGCAAGGTTCTGCACCATATCGGCGGCAATTCGGTCGAACTTGCGGCGCATTTCAGCAGCGCGCCAGTGCTCGCCTTGCTGAGCACGCCCGGCGCCGTCGCGCCGGTGGCCCGCGTGGCGCAGCAGTACATCGTCTCGATGCCGATCAATACGTCGGAGGTCGCGTTGGGCGTGTTGCACATCGGCGTCGACAAGCGTTTTGTCGACGACCTCGTGATGGACATGCTGTTCGACGTGCTGGTGGTGCTGGTGGTGTCGCTGTTCTTCACCATCGAGCTGCTGCACTTCATGGCCGGCGCGCGCATGGAAGCGTCGCTGCGCGCGCTGGGCGATACCTTCGAGCGTGGTGCCGCGGGGCACTTTGTCGCGCCGCGCGCGGTGGTGCCGGAGCACGCATTTGCCGGGCTGCTGGGTCTGATGCACGCCACGCTGGCGCGCATCGCTGCGGCCTATTCGGCACTGGTGCGGGAAATCGAAGACGGCCGTCGGGTGCCGGCGCATGAGCGCCAACCCGGCCTGGCTGACGCCCAGGTGGGCATCGCCGAGCTGGGCCAACGCTATCGATTTGCCAGCGCCAGGGC
>JAYUSP010000169.1:0-6716 GCA_043755615.1 Betaproteobacteria bacterium | reverse complement strand
TTCGGCCCGCGGGCGGCGTTGCAAATCCTCGCGATACCTACGGGTATCGCTGCGGTTTGCGCCTTGCCCGCACGCCGAATCCATCGCCTTTGTCATGTTCCGAAATCTCCGTGCCGGCGTACTACGCCGGCACAGAGATCTACATCGCAAACGTCGAGCGAGCGCTCTGTAAGGTGCCTCCTACAGCCGATGTGCTGCTGCGCCGATAGCGCGCAGCCGGCGGCGCGAGCAGCATCCTTTGACTCGACGCCTGCATCCCGCGGGCCGACCTGGAGGCTCGCACATGACCCCACTGCACCCTTCCTGGCAGCCGTCCCGCTCCGGCCACCGGCTCGCGCTTCGGCGACCCGGCAGGTCATGGGCGCAGGCCATGTTGCAGCAACCGACCTGGGTTGGCGCAGCCCTGGTCACGCTGTGCGCGCTGGCCCTGCTGCTGGCCTTTCGGCAGGTGGTGATGTCGGGGGTGCAGCAGGGCGAGTTGCGGCACCGGGCCGCCGCTGCCCATGCTGACGGCGTCTGGCGCTGCAACGCGCTGCGCGTGGTCAGTCAACGTGCGAGCTGCCGCGCGCAGCTCGACGCGACGGCGATATCCGCCGACCACGCCGTTGCGACGACGATCACCGTCGCCAACGTCGCGCGCTGAATCGCAGCGGCGCCCAGGCCGCGCTCAGTTCTTGGCCAGGACTTCGACGCCGATGCCGCGAAAGCCGACGTAGCGGCAGGCGCGGTTGAACATCGGCTCGCCACTGACGCGGAACTGCCGTGTCGCACCCTTGGCGTCGACGCGGCTGAACGCAAAATCCAGGAACGGCTGGCGCGCCGCGATGGTCGCCTGCAGGGTTCGTCGCTCGGCTTCATTCCAGCTCAGCCCGCCGTCGTCGTCGCCGCTCTTGCCGAGGAAGGCGGTCACGCCCAGGCCCAGCATCTCCTCCACCGGGCCCGACACCTGGGTGAAGTCGCCGCCCTCGTTTTGCTCCCAGTACCAGTCGGACGCAAGTTCGGTGAAGCGGCGGTAGCGTTCTTCGCTGTCCACCAACTTGGCCGTGCGCTCGGCCACGGTGCGCTCGAGTTCCTGGTTGTAGTTTGCGAGCTTCTTGTACAGCAGCCGCACTTCGAGCATGTTGTGGATGCGTGTCTTGACCTCGACCAGATCGAAGGGCTTGCTGATGAAGTCCTTGGCGCCCGACTCCAGCGCGCGCAGTTTGTGCGCCGGTTGTGCGGTGAGCACGACCACTGGCAGATAGTCGTCGACGTTGTCGGCGCTCAGGGCTGCCATCACCTGAAAGCCGTCCATGCCCGGCATCAGCAAATCCAGCAGGATCAGGTCGTAGTCGTTGGCGCGATGCAGCGCGCTGACCTGGCGCGGATCGGTGGTCGAGGCCACGTTGCCGTAGCCGACATCGCGCAGCAGGCGCTTGAGCAATTGCACATGGGCGTGCTGATCGTCGACGATCAGGATCTCGGCGTCGAGCAGTTCCTGGCGTGTAAGCATCATGGCGTTTCCTCCGCGGCGGCACACGCCGCTTTCGATTTTGCAAGTTCCAGGGCCCGGTCCAGTGTGTGCATGAACTCGTCGACGCGGATCGGTTTGGTCAGGTAATGCATGAAGCCCGCGTCCAGGCCGGCCTGGACGTCCTGCGGCATCGCGTGCGCGCTCAGCGCGATGACCGGGATCTGCGCCGTGGCCGGATCTTGCGCCAGCAGCGCCATCGCCTGCGTGCCGCTCATGCCGGGCAGGTGGATATCCATCAGGATCACGTCGGGCTGCGCTTCGCGCGCGATCTTGAGGCCGCGCAGGGCGTCGCGAGCGCGCAGCAGGCGCAGCCCGGGCCGGCGCGTGATCAGTCTTTCGACCAGCATCATGTTGGCCACGTTGTCTTCGACGTACAGCACGTCGCGCAAGTGCGCATGGCCCGAGTCCGGCAGCGTGGCCCGGCGGCTTGGCACGGCCACGGCGACGTCCGGCAGGTCGGCTGCGTCGAGCTCGAACCAGAACCGGCTGCCCACCCCGGGCGTGCTTTCGACACCGATGCGCCCGCCCATCAGTTCGACCAATTGTTTGCTCACCACCAGGCCGATGCCGGTGCCTTGCGCCGCGCCCGCTTCCTGCCCGAGCCGGTTGAAAGGCTCGAACAATTGCGCAAGCTGCTCGGCCGACAGGCCGTGCCCGGTGTCTTGAACACTGACGCGCACCCGCTGCCCGGCGACGCGGCGGCAGCGCACATCGACCCGGCCGCCGCTGCGGTTGTATTTGATGGCGTTGCTCAGCAGGTTGATGAGCACCTGCTTGGCCCGGGTGCGGTCGGCTTGCACAAAACACGGCTGCGGCAAGCGCGTGAAGCTGACCCGCACCGCGGCTGCTTGCGCTTGCGGCTCGATCATGGCCTGGCAATCGGCCATCAACTCAGCCAGCGAAACGGCCCGCGCCGACAGTTGCAACCTGCCCGATTCGATCAAGGCCAGGTCGAGGATTTCGTCGATCAGGGCCAGCAGGTACCAGCCGGCATGCAGGACCTGATCGACGCTCTCCTGCTGCGCCGCGGTCGGCGGCGGCGTGCCCGACTCGATCAACTGGGCGAAGCCGAGGATCGCATTCAGCGGCGAGCGCAGCTCGTGGCTCATGCCCGAGAGGAAATCGGACTTCGCGCGGTTGGCCTTGACCGCGGCGGCGGTGGCAGCAAGGAGGGCGGCTTCGCCACGCTTGCGCTGGGTGCTGTCGCTGAACAGGATCGCCACCTGGCACAGATGAGGCGCGCCCAGGCGGAAGGCGTAGACATCGAACCAGCGCTGCATCGCATCGACGCGGCTTTCGATGCGCACCGGCGTGCCGGTCACGGCCACCGCCCCGTAGGCTTCGAACCACGAAGCTTCGAGTTGCGGCACCAGCTCGCTGATCAACCTGCCCTGCGCATTGACCAGGCCGCTTTGCCGCTCGAACGACGGGTTGACTTGCAAGAAGCGGTAGTCGCAGGCTTTGCCTTGCTCGTCGAAGATCATCCCGATAATGCAAAAACCCTCGTCGATCGAGTTGAACAGCGCGCGGTACTGTTCCTCGGAGTCGCGCAGCGCGACGTCGGCGCGGTCGCGTGCGGCGACCAGGCCGAAACGTTCGATCGAATTTGCCACCGCGCGTGTCAGGCTCTCGGCGCTGGTCCAGCGCTTGCCGATGTAGTCCTGCGCGCCGGCGCGCAGCAGCGCTGGCCCTTCTTCGCGGTCCGAACCGGTGATCACGACTACCGCGCAAGGTGGCAGGCTGGCGCCCTTGCAAAGGGCGGCCAGGACCTCGGGCGCATCCATGTCGGGCAGGTGGTAGTCAAGCAGGACACAGTCGATGCGGTCGTTGGCCATGTCCAGCACGATGCGCACACCCGCGGCGCCGCGCGCGGCTTCGCTGAAGCGATAGCGGCGCCGGGCGTCCTGCAGCAGCATGCGGCGCAGGTCGGCGCGGTCCTCGGCGCTATCGTCGATGAGCAACACGTGCCACGGCGAGGGGTTCATGACACCACGCTAGGGTCGTGGGGCAGGATGACCTGGGTCAGCCAGTAGCCGAAGATCCTGCGTCACGCGCTGGCAGAACTCGCGCACGCTAGGCACCGCCTGCAAGCGCGCCACGGCCAGCTTGGTGACGCCGTGGCGCTTGATGCTGTAAGGGCCATCGGCCAGGGCAGCGGGGCCGTAGCACGGGCAGCGCCAGTCACGACAGCGGCTGCCCGGCGGCGCGTTTGGGGAGTAGCCAGGCTTCGAAGGTGACGAAGGTCTGGTTGGCCGCAGCGATGACCTCGCCAGCGCCGCCCGAGCGCTGCACAAAGTCCCTCACCCGGGCGCCGAAGGCCTTCCAGTGCGAGCCGGTCTGCTCGCCGTAGCCGTGAAAAAAGGACGCACCGCAGACCGGCGTCAGGCCAAGGTGGGTTTGCAGGTGACGGGTGATGATCTGGCCACCCAACGTGGCCCCTTCGATCACGTACAGGCAGCCCAGCAGACGTGCACTGCTCGCCACGTCGGGCAGTTCGCGGCAATGGGGCAGCGCGGCCAGGGTGTCGGGCGCGGCGCCCAGCGCCATCAGGTCCGACGCCAGGCGCGGCGTCTTGCGGCGCTCGCAGTAACTCTTCAGGCGTTCGAGGAACATGGCTCCGCGGCCGCAGTCCGGGTGCGGTTGTCTGGCGGGCAGGTGGCGGCGGTCAAGACGGCGATCATCGCGACCAGGCCCGCACCCGTCTGTACGACAGCGCACAGACGTGCGGTGCTGCGCTGTGCCGCGTGGCACCGCGTGGTAGTGCTCGGGCCCGCCATGCCAGCCTTCAGCCGCGGCGGCGGGCGCCGGTCCTACAGCGCTGCCCGCGATCGGCCGATGGCCCTTGGCCGCGGCCGCATGGAGACTGGGTCATTCACGCGTCGCTGCGTCGGCGCAACAGGAGCGCAGGCCCATGGTTGCTCTGAGGATCGCCGCAGTCTTGCTCGTCGCCGTCGGCGTCTTGCTGCTGCTGTTCGGCGGCAGCGGGGACTCTGCGTCAGCGCGCGACACGATCGACGCTTCGGTGTGGGCCGGCGTCGCGGCGATCCTCTTCGGCAACGTCGTGCTGCTCGTGACGCGGCCGAAGCGCTGAAGGGCGCGGGCCCGCAGGCAAAGCGGCCCCGAGAGGCCGCTTTGCCGGTCGCGCGAGATCAGTCGCGCGTCAAGCGCGCGGCTCGCCGCGTTCGTTGACCGACACCGTGGCGCCGGGCGGCTTGGTCAACTGCGTGTGGTGCTCGACGCCGCGGAAGTTGTAGGTCACGTCCCAATACGCGGGTCGCGCCTGGGCCGGGTTGTCGGTGCACCGCTGCACGTTTTTGGTCGTCGCCACTTTTTCGGTACCGCGGCCCTGGTTGCCGCCGATCGCGGCCCCGGCAATGACGCCGATGCCGGTGGCCACGTCCTGGCCGGTACCGCCGCCCACCTGGTGGCCGAGCACTCCACCGATGACTGCGCCGAGCAGCGCACCGGGCACGTTGGTGCCACCACGCTGTTCCTGCATGACCTGTTGCGGCTCGACCCAGCAGCGCCGGCCGGAGTCCGCGACCACGGCACGCACCGAGGTGATGTTGGCCTCGTAGAGTCGCTCGTTGCGGCGTCGGCCGTAGTCTTGGGTGACCAGCGGCGGCGGCGAGTAGCGGCTGTCGTCGATACGCGCCGTATCGCTTATCGAGCGCACCGATGACACGCGGTCGTTCAGGCCCATGGCTGCCAGCGACGCGTATTGGCCCGGGCGCAGCACAACACAACGGCCGGCGTAGCCCAGGTCGTCGCAAACCTCCCAGCGTGCGCCGCGCACCGCGACTGACGAAGCGCGGTCGTTGAAGCCACTGTGGCGAAAATCGGCGACCGGCTTGTCGGCGGTGAAGCTGCGGCCTTCGAAGCCTTCGTGTTCGAAGAAGACGACCTGGCTCATCTGCACCGGGGGCTGTGCCGGCGGTGCCGGCGGCTCTGGCGCGTAGCGATCATCGTCGTAGCGGGCTTTGCGATCGACCGCGCGCACCGAGGTGATGCGATCGTTCAAGCCCATCGCCGACAGCGAGGGGTAGTCGCCGCGACGCAGGATCACGCAGTTGCCGCGGAAACGCCGGTCTTCACAGACCTCCCAGCGCTCGCCGCGTTTGCCTTCGACGACGACCGAGGAGGAACGTTCGTTGAAGCCGATGCGCTCGAGGTTGTTGACGGCGCGCTCCGTGGTCACCGAGCGGCCCTGATAGTCGTCATGCTCGTACAGCGTGACGCCCGCGGTAACCTGGCAGCTCAGCGCAACACCCGCAGCGGCCAGGGCCATCTTTGAAATTCGGTTCATGGAGTTCTCCAGTCAGAGGCGACAAGGCGACGCGGCACACAACGCACCGCGGCAACCCCCTAACGAATCCAGTCTGTGACCCGACCGACACCGAGCCCATCGGACAGCAGCGGCACCTGACGTAGTAGTTGTCCTACGAGCGTGCGCGCGGCGCCGCTGTAGGACAACGCTGACAGCCGGGCGAGACAAGCGACGATGGCGCTGCGCCCGGGAAGCCTGTACTCTCAGGTCGAGTCCCACTCGCTTGACGGACTGCAAACCCACTCCCAGCCCATGCAAGCGCTCAAGACCTATATCGTCGAAGACAGCCCGTTGATCCGCGACAACCTGATCGCCACCCTCGAAGAGCTGGTGCCGGTCGAGGTGGTGGGCACCGCCGAGGACGAGGTCACCGCGGTGCAGTGGCTGGTGCACTCCGAGCATCCCTGCGATCTGGTGATCGTCGACATCTTTCTCAAGGGCGGCTCGGGTCTGGGTGTGCTGCGCGCCGCGCAACCTCACGAGCAGCCGCGCAAATTTGTCGTGCTGAGCAACTACGCGACACCCGACATGCGCCGCAAATGCATCGACCTCGGCGCCGATCAGGTATTCGACAAATCGCACGAGATCGACGCGCTGATCGCCTACTGCGGGCGCCTGGCTTCCAGCCTGCCACCGGTGCCGCCAGTGCCGCCACCAGTGCCGCCAGTGCGGCCAGTCGACAGCGGCGCCACGCCGCTGGGCTTGCGCTGAAGGCCGCTACTGGATCAGCCCATTCTTCAGTGCGTAGTAGGTCAGGTCGCTGTTGGAGGTTAGGTGCATCTTCTCCATCACCCGCGTGCGGTAGGTGCTCACGGTCTTGACGCTGAGCGACATGCTGTCGGCCATGTGGCCGATCGTCTCGCCCTTGGCCAGGCG
>JAYUSP010000168.1:0-6720 GCA_043755615.1 Betaproteobacteria bacterium | reverse complement strand
CATTGTCGAATCTTTTGGAAGACGCGACGTGGTAACTCGAAAGAATCTCATGCGGGTTAAAAGTAGCGGGTTAACCCTATACTGCATTGCAGCAACGTTTTCGTTGCAGGAGTCTACCGATCATGAATGCCACCACTGCTACTTTGACCCACCGCTATGCCAACCGGACCCCGTCGTCCTGGATAGCCGCGATCCGCGTTGCCTTCGGTACGCCGGCCGCCAACCCGCCGCGGCGCATGGACGCTCAGGCGCTGATCGACCTGGCCGACAGTTACGAGTCGACGCAGCCGAGTTACGCCGCCGACCTGCGCGCCGCGGCGATGCGCTCGCAGCCAGCGGCCTGACCGCGCGGCGCTGGCCGCTTCAGGCGGCTAACCGCAGTGCGAGTCGGGCCTTGGTGGCGGGCAATTCCGGCGGCAAGTGATGAGCGAGTTGCGCAAACAGCTCATCGTGCAGCACCAGTTCTTGTTGCCAGGCGGCGCGGTCGATGCCGATCACGCTGTCGAACTGCGCCGGCGTGAACGGCAGGCTGCCCCAATGCAAGTCGCCGTAACCCGGGCTGATGCCGAAGGCGTTTTCAGTGCCCGCCGCCGCACCATCGACGCGGCCGACGATCCATTCGAGAACGCGCATGTTCTCGCCATACCCCGGCCAGACAAATTTGCCGTCAGCTCCTTTGCGGAACCAGTTCACGCAGAAGATCTTCGGCGCCGTAGCACCGGACGCCTGCAACCGGGCGCCGAGCTGGAGCCAATGGCCAAAGTAGTCGGCCATGTTGTAGCCAACAAACGGCAGCATCGCAAACGGGTCGCGGCGCACGATGCCCTGCTGGCCGGCGGCTGCGGCCGTCGTCTCGCTGCCCATCGTGGCGGCCATGTATACCCCCTCGACCCAGTCGCGGGCTTCGGTGACCAGCGGCACCGTCGTCGAGCGCCGGCCGCCGAAGATGAAGGCGTCGATGGCCACGCCGTCGGCGTTGTCCCATTCGGGGTCGAGTACCGGATTGTTGGTTGCCGCGACGGTGAAGCGTGCGTTCGGGTGCGCGGCCTTCGCGCCGGTTTCCCTGGCGATCGCCGGGGTCCAGTGATTGCGCTGCCAGTCAATCAGGTGCGCCGGCGGCGCGTCGGTCATGCCTTCCCACCAGACATCGCCGTCGTCGGTGAGCGCGACGTTGGTGAAGACCGTATCGCGCTGCAATGACGCCATGCAGTTCGGGTTGGTCTTGTGATTGGTACCGGGCGCGACGCCAAAATAGCCGGCCTCGGGATTGATCGCGTAGAGCCGGCCGTCGGCGCCGGGTTTGATCCAGGCGATATCGTCGCCGATCGTCGTCACCGACCAGCCCTTGAAGTCCGCCGGCGGCACGAGCATCGCAAAATTGGTCTTGCCGCAGGCACTTGGGAACGCCGCCGCGACATGGTACTTGCGGCCCTGCGGTGAGGTCACGCCCAGGATCAGCATGTGCTCGGCGAGCCAGTTCTGGTCACGCCCCATCGTCGAGGCTATGCGCAGCGCAAAACACTTCTTGCCCAGCAGCGCATTGCCGCCGTAACCCGAGCCGTAGCTCCAGATTTCGCGCGTTTCGGGGTAGTGAACGATGTATTTGGTCTTGTTGCAGGGCCAGGCGACATCCGGCTGGCCCGGCACCAGCGGCGCGCCGACGCTATGCACACAAGGCACAAAGTCGCCGTCTTCGCCGAGCACATCGAGCACCTTGCTGCCCATGCGTGTCATCGTGCGCATGCTGATCACGACATACGGGCTGTCAGTCAGCTCAACGCCAATATGCGCGATGTGCGAGCCCAGCGGCCCCATTGAAAACGGCACCACGTAGAGCGTACGGCCGCTCATGCTGCCGCGGAACAGCGCGGGGGTTCCGTCAGGACGGCCGGTTTGCAACAGCGCGCGCATCTCGGCCGGGGCGAGCCAGTTGTTGGTCGGGCCGGCGTCTTCGCGGCGCTGGCTGCAGATGTAGGTGCGGTCTTCGACCCGCGCGACGTCACTCGGGTCACTCCAGGCGAGGTAGCTGTTGGCGCGTTTGGCCGGGTTGAGCTTCTGCATCGTGCCGGCGGCGACGAGTTGCGTGCACAGGCGCTCGTATTCCTCATCGCTGCCGTCGCACCAGCACACGTCGGCGGCTTCGGTCAGCGCGGCGATCTCGGCGACCCAGCTCATCAGCCGGTGGTGTTTGACATGCGCTGGCGGGTTCAGGCGCAGGCCCGGCATCGCGGGGTGGTTCATGCGGAGTCCAGTCATCAAGGATTTGAATCTTGCCGCGCGAGTTCGGCATCGGGCCAAGCCCGGCAAGCGTCACAAAAACGCGCTGTCGGGCTTCGGCGGATGCCGCTTCGGGCGCATTTCAGCGCGACGCGGGAGGCGGATTGTCGACGCAATGTAATCACGCCGTAACCACCGCGGTCTCGGGGTTCATGCAAGATAGGTATGACTTTATTCGCGCTAATGCCGGGCCTGGGCCGGCGCGGACTTGGCCGCGCCGGCCCAGCGCCACCGAGGCCAACAATCAGGCCGGGCCGCGGACGCGTTTTCCCGCCGCCGGCGGCTTGGCGGAGGCCTTTTTCGCCGGCACGGCGACGACATTCTTGGCCGGCGTCTGCGGGCCGCGCGCCGGACTCGGCGGCGTCACGCGCTCCCGGGCGACAAAAAACCAGCCCTCGAACACACCCGCGGGCAGATGCGGCGATTGCGCGCCCACCAGGGCGTCGACCGACGAAGAAAACGAACGCTCACCCTCATCGACCAGGTGGCCGCAGTGCACGCGCAACATCACGCGGCCGGTGGCCTGCAACATCGCACTGGTGCGCTCCACCTCGTCGGCGAGCGACCACACCACTTCGCGCGGGCCGATTTTGAGATTGCCGTGGAAGGCCATCACTGGCGACGGGAACTGCGTTGGTGCGCCCGTCGGCGCCTGCTGCGTCGGCGACGGTTCGAACCAGATCTGGACGACCTGCGGCTGGCGTTCCAGCGTGCGCCCGTTGAGCCGGCTCGACAGGAACAGCTCGACCTGGCGCAGCCGCGCCACCGCCTCGGCGGCGGCCAACGTCCGGCCCTGCGGCCAATTCGTCTTTTCGATGAACGGCCAGTCGAGACTGGCGATGTCGCCCGACGGCCCGGGTTCGCCGCGAGGCCCCGCGTCGCCAGTCGCGCCGGTCGCGCCGGCCAATCCCGGGGCACCCAGCGCTCCCGGCGCCCCGGGTTCGCCTTGAGGGCCGGCAGGGCCGACATCGCCGGCCACGCCTGCCACGCCGGGCAAACCTTGTTGCCCGTCGGCACCGGCGGCACCCGGCGCGCCATCCAGTCCGGGCGGGCCGGGTGGCCCTACTGGACCAGTGGGACCTTCCAGTCCGATGGCGCCGGCCGCGCCATCCAGGCCCGGGACACCTTGGGCACCGACCGGCCCGGTCTCGCCCGCCGGGCCAGCCGGGCCGTCCGGACCCACCGACCCCGCTGGCCCCGCCAGCCCCACCAGCCCATCCGCACCCGCGGCGCCAGGGCTGCCGTCGGGTCCCGCGGGGCCGGGCGGGCCGCCTGGGCCGACATCGCCCGGCGCCCCGGTCGCACCCTGCGGGCCGGCCGCGCCGGCGGCTCCTTCGGGGCCGGGTGGGCCCGCTGCCCCGTCCGGCCCGACGGGACCTGGCGGCCCCTCACCACCCGTCGGACCGAGCGGCCCGACCTCGCCTGGCGGGCCCGCTGCGCCTGCCGGCCCGGCCTCACCCGGCGTTCCGGGCGGCCCCGGCGGCCCGGCTTCCCCGCCGCCTTCGCCACCGCCCGAAGGGCCTCGCGGCCCTTCGGGGCCGGTGGGTCCCACGGCACCCTCCAGTCCAGACGGCCCCACCAAACCGGCCGCGCCGTCCTGCCCGGCGGCGCCAGGTTCACCTTGCGGGCCTGCTGGGCCTGGCTGACCTGGCTCACCTGGCTCACCTGCCTGACCTGCCTGACCTGGCCCACCTGCCGGGCCCGCCGGGCCGGTCTCACCCTGCAGGCCCCCGGTGCCGGCCGGGCCTGGCTCACCTTGCGGGCCCGCCGGGCCGGCCGGGCCTGTTGCGCCCGCCGGCCCTTCCGGCCCTGGCGGACCGGCCTCGCCACCGCCTTCACCACCACCTTCACCACCGCCCGCGGGCCCAGCCGGGCCCGCGGGGCCGACTTCGCCTTGCGGCCCAGGCGGCCCGATCAGGCCGGCCGGCCCCGCAGCCCCCGCCGGGCCGTCCAGACCCGGCGGCCCGGCAGGGCCGGCTGGTCCGACGCCACCTACACCACCGGCCAATGCCGCGCCATCAAAGTACCAGCGTCCTTGTGCATCCTGCCGATGCTCGCCGCTGTGCGTGTGCCCGCCCATCGCGACAAAAAGCGCGGCGTCCTGCTGCAAAGTGGCGTTGCCGCCGCTGTCGATGACACGCGCGATGACGAGCGCGTCGGCGCCCACATCGGCCGCGTCGTCGGCCTCGAGCGTGGCCGCGCAGAGCAGCGTAATCACGGTCGGCGTATTGCCCACGCGCAGCGCGGGGCGGTCGCCGTTGCTCGCGCGCAGCACCACCCGCTGACCGGGCGTTGGCACGCCCAGGCTCACCGCCGCATCCAGCGCCAGCCGCACGCCGCCGGGCGACAGCGCCACGCCGGGCTCGACGCGCAATTGCCCGTCGTCCAACTGCACCACCAAGCCCCAGCCGATGCGGCCCAGGCCGACCGTGCGGCGCAGGTCGAGCACCGATTCGCGCAGCCGGTCCTGCGCGTGCTGCAAGTGTTCGGCCGTGACGCGCAGGCCTTCTACGAACTGGGATCGTGCATCGTCGGCCATGATGGATTCCTGGTTGGCTCCGCGGCGTGCGCTAGTCGGCCAGCGCCGCGGTCGGCGCTTTGGTCCGCGCCTGGGTCCGCGCTTTGGTCATCGCTTGCGCATCACTTGGGTCATCACTTGGGTCATCGCTTGGGTCATCACTTGGGTCATCGTTCGCGTCATCGTTCGCGTGATCACTGTCGTCAGTTGTTCGAGACGACATCGACGTCGCGCAGCAGCACGCTGCCGCCGACGAGGCTCGTAACGCGCAGCGTCACCTGGGGGACCGGCAGCCCCGGGCTGAGCGGCATCTCGCCGGCCACACCTTTGGCGCTGGGCGTGACCTTCACTGCGGGCCTCAGGTCAACACTCAAGCCCAGCGGCGCCAGCGGCGCCTCTTTGGGCGCATGCCCGCCCAGGCGCAGCCGCGCCCGCGCATCAATCACACCGGCCGCGCTTTGCAGCGGCGCCGGCAAGGCCTTCCAGGGCCCATTGGGCGGGCCCCGACGAATCATGTTGGTCATAGGGTTCGCGTCCGGCGCTGCGCCGCTGCCGGCCCGCGCAAGCGCCCAGGTCAGTTCACCGCGCGCGACGGTCAGCGCCATCCACGGCATCAGCGCCGCGTCCACCGGCACCGGCTGCCTGAAAACAAAGCTGACCCATTCTTCGCCGGCCGATGCCGTAAGCGTCACCGGCTCGCTGGTGCCCTGGGGCAGCGGCGCCAGCGGCAATGCCGCACCGGGCGCCACCGACCACAGCACCAGGCGCGCCTCGGCGCCGTCGCCCAGCGCTTTGAGCGGCAGCCTGATCGTCGTCAATTCAGCCAGGCCGGTGGACGCCGACAGGCCGACACAGACCGCCCGATCGGGGCTGACCGTCAGCTCGGCGAGCACGGCCTCACTGCTGCCAGCAGCGACGTCCGGGCCGACTGGCGGCAGCACGCGCTGAAGGCCAAGGTCAGCCACCGCAAGCCAGCGGATCTGATCGATGCGGCGCGCGCCAGCAGCAGGCGCCGGGGCCGGCAAAGCCAGCGGCAACTCGATCAGGCCTTCGCTGGCAAAGTCCAGTGTCACGGACGTCTCGCTGCCGAACCGAATGCGACGTACACGCCGCAGGGCAGGCGTGCCATGTACGTCGAGATCGAGCTCACAGGGCACCTTGGTCGTCAGCGTGATCTTGAAAACCGCGGCGTCGTCGGCCGCCAGCGGGTCGCCGCCGAGCGCGGCCAGCGCCGCGGTGAGGTCGACGATGCGCTGCGAATCCTGGTCCCAGGCGGTGGCGACGGGTGTCGTGATGTCGGCCCGCGGCTGCACCGGTTCGGGATGCGCCCACACTGGCGCGCCGTCGTCGATGCGGATCTCCAGCCCCGACGGCGGCTCGGGCAGGCGCAGGCGGACATCGGCGAGTTCGGTGCTGGTCAACGCCCGCGACAGCAGCACGCGAAGGCGCTCGGTGCGCAGTTCCGCAAAGATCGCATTCGGGCTCGGCGCCGGCGGCCCGCCAGACCTGCCACCGAGCGCCGACACGACTGAAAACTGGCTGCCCAGCCAGGGGTAGACCTGCAAAACGTTGGCGCTGCCGGGCAGGTCGATGCCACTCACCGTGCGCGGTGTGCCGAAGTCGATGACAAGTTCGTTCAAGCCGGCGCCCGAATAACTGCGCACCTGCGCCACTTCTTGCACCTTGGTCGAATCGACGCGCCGCGCCTGGACCAAAAACTTGTAGTCGTCGACGAGCGCATTGCGCGGCAGCGCCACTTCCACCGAGACCGAGGTGACGCCGTCGAAGAGCGCAAAAGGGTAGGCATAGAACATCGAGACGAGGCCGATCTCGACCGACTCGACAACGGCGGCAGCGATGTTCTGGGCCACGGCCATCAGCGTCCCCCGCGCGCTAAACCGAGCGTCAAACCGAGCTTCAAACCG
>JAYUSP010000167.1:0-6727 GCA_043755615.1 Betaproteobacteria bacterium | reverse complement strand
CCGAGCCGACCGCGGCGAGTGGTGCGATCAGCGCCATCGTCGTCAACGAGATCGCATTCGCCGGGCCGGTGACCATCAAGCGGCTTGAGCCGAAAAGTGCCGCTACGATGCACGGCAGCATCGCCGCATACAGGCCGTATTGCGGCGGCAGGCCAGCCAGCGTGGCGAAGGCCATGCCTTGTGGCAACACCACGACTGCGCCGGTGAGGCCGGCGAGCAGGTCGGCGCGCACAGTGCCCGGCTGGCGCCACTCGGGCAGCCAGCGCATGAAATGCGGCGGCTCAAGTTTCATCGGCATGCCAGGTTTTCATCGGCGTGCCAGGTTTCATCGGCGTGCCATTCGTAGCTCGTTGCACCGAGCGTGAAGATCGCCAGACCGGCAGCCGCCTGCGGCAGCGTGAAGTGAGTCTTGCCGTCAGGGCCGATGACCACGCTGCCGCCGGTCTTGGCGCCGAGTTCGGGGTAGTTCAGGGACATCGGCCAGTTCGCTTGCAACACATACGCGCCGCTGCGGCGGGCGAGTTTCTGTGCGTCCTGCACATGCGCCGGCGGGTCGGTCTCGGGCTTGGCGGGGTCGGGCGCCATCAGGCCCGGCCAGACGATGATCTGCGGCATCGTGCTAGGCATCGTTTTGGGACTCGTTTTGGGCCTTGTGTTGGACCTCGTGTTCGGCGTGTCCGCGGCCCATTGCATGCAGACGCGATCCAGGTCTTCGATCTCGCGGCAGATCACCGCGCTGATGCGCTGGCCGAGTAGCGTCACCACCGGGCGCGAAACAGAACGCGCGTCGCCCCGCGTGAAAAAGGTCGCCTCGGGGTCGGTGAGGCCGGTCTTGTGCACGGTCGCGACTCGCTGGCCGCGGGGGTCGATGAAGATCTGGCTGTTGAAGATCAGGTCCAAGTCTTGATCGAAGGTCGGCGCGCCAACACTGGCCGCGATTCCGTGCTGCGCACAGGCGGCTTCGATCGACCGCAACCAGCCGTCCACCAGCGCGGGCTGTGCCTGCGCTGCGATCTGGCGATGAAAGCCCGTGACCACCAGCTCAGGGAACAGGCAAAGTTGTGCACCGGCGCTGGCGGCCTTGCCGAGCGTGGCCAGCACGGCCTTGGTGTTGTCGTCGCCCGACCAGTGCATCACCGGCTGCACGATCGCGATGCGCAGCGGCGTTAGTGACTTCCGCAGATCGGGCGGGAAGGGCAAGTCGGGCGACAACGACGACGGCAGCATCGGCTGATTGTCGCCGCGCGTCGCCGCGACGGCCGTCGGCTCTTACTGTGAGAGTTAGCGGCGCGGGCTGCTTGGACGCGGCGGTGGGCGACCACCACCACCGCCGCCGCTGCTGCGGCCACCACCACCACCACCACCGGCGGGCCGGCCACGTCCGCCACCACCCCCACCAGCGCTCGACGAGCGTCCACCGCCGCCGCCACCGCCACCACCACTACCACCGCGCCTCGTGCCGCCGATGCCGATCGTCATGCGCCCAAGCACGATCGGCTCGGCGCGTTCGCTGGGCGGCGGCTCGAAACCGGGAACAGCCTCGCGCGGGATGCTGCGCTTGATGAGCTTTTCGATGTCCTTGAGGAAGATCTCTTCGTCCAGACAGGCCAGTGAAATCGCCTCACCGCTGGCGCCGGCGCGGCCGGTGCGGCCGATGCGGTGCACATAGTCCTCGGGCACATTCGGCAGCTCGAAATTGACGACATGCGGCAACTGGTCGATATCGATGCCACGCGCAGCGATATCGGTGGCGACCAGCACTTGCAGGTCGCCATTCTTGAAGTCGGCCAGCGCCTTGGTGCGCGCGCCCTGGCTCTTGTTGCCGTGGATCGCCATCGCGCTGATGTCGTGGTCGTTGAGGTAATCGGTGAGCCGGTTGGCGCCGTGTTTCATGCGCGTGAAGACCAGCACCTGGTGCCAGTTGCCCTTTTTTATGAGGTGCGCGAGCAGCTCTTTTTTGCGCTCGCGGCCAACCGGGTGCACCTTCTGCTCGATCGCCTCGACCGTCGAGTTGCGGCGCGCAACCTCAATCAGCGCCGGCTGGTTGAGCAGCCGGTCGGCCAGGGTCTTGATCTCGTCGCTGAAAGTGGCGCTGAAGAGCAGGCTCTGCTTCTTGGCTGGCACCACCGCGAGCACCTTCTTGATATCGTGGATGAAACCCATGTCGAGCATGCGGTCGGCTTCGTCGAGCACGAAGATCTCGACATGGCTCAAGTCCAGCGTGCGCTGGCCATGGTGGTCGAGCAGGCGGCCCGGCGTGGCGACCAGGATGTCGACACCGCGGCGCAGTTTGTCGATCTGCGGCTGCATGCCGACACCGCCGAACATGACCATGCTCGTCAGCGGCGCATGTTTGCCGTAGGTGCGCACACTTTCCTCGACCTGCGCGGCAAGCTCGCGGGTCGGGGTCAGGATCAGCGCGCGGATCGCGATGCGGCCGCGCGCGTCGCGCTTGGACGGGCTGGCCATCAGCCGGTGCAGCATCGGCAGCACGAAGCCTGCCGTCTTGCCGGTGCCGGTTTGTGCGCCGGCGAGCAGGTCGCCACCCTTGAGGACGGCGGGGATCGCCTGCTGCTGGATCGGGGTCGGGGTGTCGTAGCCGTGTTCGCGCACGGCGCGCAGGAGCGGCTCGGCCAGGCCGAGGTCGGTGAAATTCATTTTGTATTTTGGGCCCCGAATGCGGGGCCGTGGTTCGCTGCCTGCTGTCACCCGTTGCGGGTGCACCAGTCGGTAGGCGCGAGGGGATCGGGGAGCTGTCGGAATCGACCGCGCCGCGATGACTGGAAGCCGCGGCGCAGCCCCGAGTTTACCCGGCCATCGGCGCCGGCCGGTGGCCGTTCAACAACAGCCAGCCGCGCGCGATGCGGTACGTCGCCCACAGACCGAGCACAAACATGCCGGCGATCCAGGTGCCGATGCCGATCAGGATCACCGCCAGCGGAATCGACACCAGCGCCACCAGCACGGCCCAGGCCAGCGCAAACCAGAAGGTGCCGATCTGCCAGGCAAAGTGCGATTCGAGCCAGGTGCCGCGCGCCTCGCCGCGTTTGACGTAGCTGATGATGATCGCAATGATCGACGGCCAGCCGAAGAGGAACGAGCCGATGACACTCGCCGCACCAAAGGCGCCGAGCGCGATGCCGAAGGCGTGCAGCGCATAGACGATGTGCGTCGTGCGCACCAGCGACAGCGGGGCTTCGACGGTGGTCAGTTGGGCAGTGGTCATGGTCGTTTCCGGTAGTGGTTGTGGTTGTGGTTGCGGTTGCGGTTGCGGTTGCGGTTGCGGTTGCGGTTGCGGTTACTCGACGCCGCGGAAGATGGGGCCATCGGCCGGATAACAAGTGCCGCCGCGCCGGGCGTCAAGCCGGTTTGGCGATCAACGGGGTGCGCGTCGACCACATCAAGACCCCCCAGCCGGCCAGCGCAAACGGCAGGCCAACCCAGGCCACCTTGTCAAAACCGACGATACCCGACGCCGCTCCGCCGACCGCTGCGCCAAGTGCCGTGCCGACGTAGAGCATCGAGCCGTTGAGCGACAACACCAGCGGCGTTTGCGCACCCGCAAGCTGGGCCAACCGGCCCTGCAGCGGCGCCATCATGCCAAAGCCGGCGCCGGCCCAGAGCAGCAGCACGAGCAACATCCACACCGGCTGGCCGGCCGTCAGCGGCAACAGGGCCATCATCGATGCGAGCAGGCCGAGCTGCACGCTCAAGGTCCGCCGCGCGCCAAAGCGGTCACTGGCGCGGCCGCCGATCAGCGTGCCGGTGACGCCCGCGAGGCCAAAGGCTGCCAGCGTCAGCGACAGCTGCGTCGCGCCCATCGGCACCAGCGCCCGCAGTACGGGACCGGCATATGAAAAGACCACAAAGATGGCGGTGAAGTACAACATTGTGAGCAGCATCGTGGCCGCGATCGGACCTCGCTTGAGCACCGCACCGAGCCCGGCAAAACTGGCCCCCGGCGCGTCCATCTCCGCCGGCACCAGCTTGCCGACCATCAGCCAGGCCAGCGCCGAGGCAGCGGCCGCTGCCCACACGGGCGTCTGCCAGCCATAAGCGCTGCCGAGCCAGGCGCCCACCGGGATGCCGGCGACATAACTCAGGCTCACGCCCATGAAGACATAGGCCAGCGCGCGCGCACGCCGCTGCGGCTCGACCAGTGTCACCGCCAATGCCGACATCACCGGCGTGGCCATCGCCCCCAGGCCCATCAGCACCCGCCCGGCATACAGCGTCATGAGGTCGGGCGCCAGCGCACACAAGGCGTTGCCGGCGGTGAAGAGCAGCAAGGCCAGCATCAGCGCGCGTTTGCGCTGCCAGCGCCCGGTGGCCAGCAGCAGTAGCGGCGCACACAGCGCGGTGGCCACGGCGTAGATCGTCATCGCCTGGCCGGCGGCGGCGACGCTGGTGCCGAGCGCGCTGGCGACATCGGCGACGATGCCGGTGAGCACAAACGCCGACGTGCCGACCACGAAGTTGACAAACATGAACAGGCTGAGCAGGCGCGGCATCGGGGCACTCGAATCGGGGCGGAGATTGTGCCGGTTGCCGCATCGCTGACCGCGTCGGCACCCGCGGCCATGCCCGTGCCCGATCTGGCCGGGTCACGCTCGCGGTCGGCGAAGCCGACGCCGACCGTTCCAGCCAACGCGGCGCCCGCCACGACGCCAGACGTTGCACTGCCGGCGTCCGCGATAATCAGCGGTTTTCCTCCAGACAGGCAGAGCGCTCCCCACCATGGCCCAATACGTCTTTACCATGAACCGCGTCGGCAAGATCGTGCCGCCGAAGCGGCAGATCCTGAAGGGCGTGTCGCTCTCGTTTTTCCCGGGCGCCAAGATCGGCGTGCTTGGCACCAACGGCTCGGGCAAGAGCACGCTGCTGAGGATCATGGCCGGGCTGGACAAGGAGATCGAAGGCGAGGCCACGCCGATGCCGGGCCTGCGCATCGGCTACCTGCCGCAGGAGCCTCAGCTCGACCCCGAGCAGACCGTGCGCCAATGTGTCGAAGAAGGCATCGGCGGTGTGCTCCTGGCGAAGAAGCGCCTCGACGAGGTGTATGCCGAATACGCCGAGCCCGACGCCGACTTCGACAAGCTTGCCGCCGAGCAGGCTGACCTGGAAGCGACGATCGCCGCGGCGGGCAGCGAGAACACCGACTTGCAGCTTGAACTGGCCGCCGACGCGCTGCGCCTGGCGCCCTGGGACGCGGTGATCCGCAATCTTTCTGGCGGCGAAAAACGCCGCGTCGCGTTGTGCCGATTGTTGCTGTCAAAACCCGACATGCTGCTGCTCGACGAGCCGACCAACCACCTCGACGCCGAGAGTGTCGAGTGGCTCGAACATTTCCTGCAGCGCTTTCCGGGCACTGTGGTCGCGATCACCCACGACCGCTATTTTCTCGACAACGCGGCCGAGTGGATTCTCGAACTCGACCGTGGTCAGGGCATCCCCTGGAAGGGCAATTACAGCGACTGGCTGGACCAGAAAGAACGCCGCCTGGAACTGGAGCAAAAAACCGAAGACGCACGCATGAAAGCGATGAAGGAAGAGCTCAAGTGGGTGCGCTCCAACGCCAAGGGCCGGCAGACCAAAAGCAAGGCCCGCCTGGCGCGGTTCGAGGAGCTGTCGGATGTCGACTACCAGAAGCGCAACGAGACCAACGAGATCTTCATCCCGGTCGCCGAGCGCCTGGGCAACGAGGTCATCGAGTTCAACGGCGTGAGCAAATCCTTCGGCGACCGGCTGCTCATCGACAACTTGAGCTTCAAGGTGCCGGCGGGTGCGATCGTCGGCATCATCGGCCCCAACGGCGCCGGCAAGTCGACTCTCTTTCGCATGATCCAGGGGGTTGAAAAACCCGACAGCGGCGAGCTCACCATCGGCAAGACCGCGCACCTCGCATTCGTCGACCAGAGCCGCGAAAGCCTGGCCAACGACAAGACCGTCTGGCAAGACGTTTCTGGCGAGCTCGACAACATCATCGTCGGCAAATTTGTGATGCCCAGCCGGGCCTACCTGGGCCGCTTCAACTTCAAGGGCAACGACCAGCAAAAGCTCGTCGGTTCGCTGTCCGGTGGTGAACGCGGCCGGCTGCATCTGGCCAAGACGCTGTCGCTGGGCGGCAATGTGCTGATGCTCGACGAGCCATCAAACGACCTCGACGTCGAGACCCTGCGCGCGCTCGAAGAAGCGCTGCTCGAATTTGCCGGCAGCGCGATGGTCATCAGCCACGACCGCTGGTTTCTCGACCGCATCTGCACCCACATCCTGGCCTGCGAGGGCGACTCGCAATGGGTCTTCTTCAACGGCAACTACCAGGAATATGAGGCTGACAAGAAAAAGCGCCTCGGCGAAGAGGGCGCGCGGCCGAAGCGGGTGCGCTTCAAGCCGATCCATTGAATCGAGCCCAAATCCACGATCACGGCGCCGTGCAGCCGGCGCTCAGCTGACTCACAATGTTTGCCAGCGTTGCGCGCCACGTCCGCCGCGACATTCACCGAGGCCTCATGTCGACCATGCGCTCCACACGAATCCTGCCCACGTTGATCGTTGCTGTGCTGCTGGTTGCCGGCTGCGTCACGGCGCCCCCGACCGCGCCGGGTGCCGGCGCCCCAGCGCGCCCGGTGGTCGCCACCAGCCCGGTGGCCGCACCGGTGCCGGCCCGGCCAGCGTCGGGGGCGCCGATCCCTGGCACGCCGCTGCCGGCACCACCCGTGGCCCCGCC
>JAYUSP010000166.1:0-6727 GCA_043755615.1 Betaproteobacteria bacterium | reverse complement strand
TGCCGGCAGCGCCGCAGGCGCAGGCGAATGTCGAAGGCTGGATGGACTGGCAGACGACCGAGCTGAACAACGCCTGGCGCTACGCATTCATGGCGCTGGTGCGCCAACATCCAGCCTACACCGACAAGGCCCAGATCGCACAAAGCGTGGTGCGCTGGAACGACCATATCGCGCTGCTCGACCGCCAGTTGCAATCGACCGGCGCCTTTGTCACTGGCGACAGCTTCACGCTGGCCGACATCGTGCTCGGCCTGGCCGTGCAGCGCTGGTTGATGTCGCCGATCGAGCGGCCGGCGTTGGCTGCGATGGCGCAGTTCCACGCGCGCCTGCTCGAGCGGCCGGGCTTTTGCACCTGGGGCGCCAACGGCGTGCCGTGATGCAGCTCGTCTGGCCCGCGCTCGACCATCTCGACGCCTACGTCCGGGCGCTGGAGCGCGGCTGGTCACCCGACAACGTGCGCGGCGCAGCCGCTGCAGCCGAAGAGCGGCAACGCATCAACACCGACCCGGCGGCTTTTGTGGCGTCGATGGTCGACCGCGAAGCGCGCGGCGGCCCGGTGACGCTGCCCGACGGCAGCCAGGTGCCGCGCCTGCCGGGGTATCGACGCTGGATCTTTGACGGCGCGTCGGCGGGCGCGTCCGGCGATGGCCGCGGTGGCAGCCTGGGCGGGTCGGTGAGCGAGTCGGCAAGCGAGTCGGCAAGCGAGTCGGCAAACGGATCGGCAGGCGAGTCGATGCGCGACTTGCCCGGCGAGTTCTGTGGCGTCATCGGCCTGCGCTGGCAGAGCGGCACCAGCGCGCTGCCGGCGCATGTGCTGGGCCACATCGGATATGCCATCGTGCCCTGGCAACGCGGTCGCGGCCACGCCACCGCGGCGCTGCGTGCGATGTTGCCGGCGGCGCGCGCCGAGGGTCTGCGCTGGATCGAACTCACCACCGACGCCGACAACGCGGCGTCGCAGCGGGTCATCCTCGTCGCAGGTGGCGTGTTGGTCGAATCGTTCAACAAACCCGCGGCTTTCGGCGCCAAGGCCAGCCTGCGCTACCGCATCGTGCTCGACGATGCGAGCTGAGTGACTCGCTTGTACGACGCCTTGGCGCAAGCCCTTCGAGCGAGCCCCATGAGTGCGCCCAATGAGCGAGCCCCTTGAATGAATCGTTGCCCGCAGCAGCGGCCGCAGGCCCGTGGCCGGCGATTGCCGCCGCACGCCGGCAGGTCGTCGCCCGGCTGCCGTTTGTGGTCGGCCATGAGGTGGTTGGATCGGTCGCCGCGGCGCACCTCAACGCCTTGCGCCGCTGGCCAGGCTGGATCGACACGCCGCCTCACGGTGCCAAGCTCGTCGTGCCGCCGGCGGCGCGCAGCGAAGCCCTGGCGGTGATGAACCAGACGCTGCGCAACGACGGCCTGATCGTCGCCTGGCGCGACGAGCCGTTCAGCTTGTGGTCAGCGGCCGGTGATGTCGAACTGGCGGTCATCGAGCGTGCCGCGGCGCGCTTCTGGGGCACGCTGACACGCGGCGCGCATTGCACCGGATTTGTCCGCGGCGCCGATGGCCGCGCCAGCCATTTGTGGATCGCGCGACGCTCGGCGCACAAGGCCACCGATCCGGGCAAGCTCGACAACCTGGTCGGCGGGGGCGTGGCGCGCGGCCACACACCTCGCGCGGCGCTGGTGCGCGAGGGTTTTGAAGAAGCCGGGCTCGACGCCGCGACGATGCAGCGCGCGGCGGCCGGCTGCGTGATCGAGGTCGCCTGCGATATCGCCGAAGGTTTCATGCACGAACACCTGCACAGCTTCGACCTTGAACTGCCCCCTGGCCTGACGCCGCAGAACCAGGACGGCGAAGTCGCTTCGTTCGAATTGGTGCCGGTGCCCGCCGCCGCGCTGCTCGCTGCGGGTGATGCAATGACCGTCGACGCGGCCCTGGTCACGCTGGACTTTCTGCTGCGGCATGGCCTGCTGTCGGCGTCCGATCAGCGCCACGTCGCGGCGCCACTGGCCCAACTGGCGGCACGCCGAGCTTCGGCATAACCCCCGCCCCGGTAAAAACTCAATCCACCGCAACGCCAGCGGTTGACCGGGTTCGGCCCGGTTGTTGCGCCACAATTTTGGCGCGACAGTCGTGAAGTGCTCGCTGAGTTCCCTGGCGTCGATAGCCTCTGGTCGAACGCCCCACCCTTTGCCCCATCCTTTGCCCCCCCTGGAGACCCCTGCAATGACCGACAAGATCCACCGCACCCCGGCAGCGCGCCGCGGCTTCCTGAAAAACGCGTCGGCTGGTGCCGTCGGGGCTGCCGCAATGGCGGTGCCGATGGTCAGCAAGGCGCAGACCGTGGCCTTTCGCTTCCAGAGCACCTGGCCGGCGAAGGATATCTTCCACGAGTACGCCAACGACTTCGCGAAGAAGGTCAACGACATGTCCGGCGGCCGACTGAAGATCGAAGTCCTGCCATCGGGCGCGGTGGTGCCGGCATTCCAGCTGCTCGAAGCGGTCAACAAGGGCACCCTCGATGGTGGTCACGGCGTGTTGGTCTACCACTATGGGAAGAACACGGCACTGTCGTTGTGGGGTTCCGGCCCCTCGTTCGGAATGGACGCGAACATGATGCTGGCCTGGCACAAGTACGGTGGCGGCGTGGAGCTGATGGCCGAGGTCTACAAAAGTCTGAACATGGACGTGGTGTCCTATGCCTACGGCCCGATGCCGATGCAGCCGCTGGGCTGGTTCAAGAAGCCGATCGCCAAGGTCGAAGATTTGAAAGGCATCAAGTTCCGCACCGTGGGCATCGCGGTCGACGTGTTCACGGCCATGGGCGCAGCTGTCAACCCGCTGCCCGGCGGCGAGATCGTACCGGCGCTCGATCGCGGCTTGATCGACGGCGCCGAGTTCAACAACGCCACCAGTGACCGCATTCTGGGATTCCCCGATGTGGTGAAGAACTGCATGCTGCAGAGCTATCACCAGTCGAGCGAGCAGTTCGAGATCCTGTTCAACGGTGCGAAGTTCCGGGCCCTGCCGGCCGACCTGCGCGCGATCATCGACAACGCGGTCGAGGCGGCCAGCTCGGACATGAGCTGGAAGGCGATCGACCGCAATTCCAAGGACTACATCGAGATGAAGAAGCAGGGCATCAAGTTCTACAAGACGCCCGACTCGATCCTGCGCGCCCAACTGGGCGTGTTCGACAAGGTCGCCGCCGAGAAGGCCGCCGCCAATCCGCTGTTCAAGAAGATCATTGACTCGCAAAAGGCTTTCGCCGAGCGGGCCGGGCAGTGGCAGGCCGACTATGTGGGAAGCATGGCGATGGCTTTCAACCACTACTTCGGCAAGAAGAAGGCCTGAGCCTCGATGCCCGGGCCCTCGCGGCTCCGGCCCTGACCCGCAGCCATCTGGGCACACCCGCCCGGATGGCTGATTCACTTGTGCGGCCCCTGCAAAAGGCGGACCGATGACGACCCAAACCCTGCTCCACACCGCAGACCGCTTCAGCACCCTGGCCGGCAAAACATTCGCCTGGCTGATCGTGGTGTTGATGCTCGTCGTCGTCATCGAGGTCTTCAAGCGCTACGCGCTGAACGCCCCCACGGCCTGGATCTACGACGTCAACAACATGCTGTACGGCACCCTGTTCATGATGGGCGGGGCCTACACGCTGGCGCATGACGGCCATGTGCGCGGCGACTTTTTCTACGGCCGCTTCACGCCGCGCACGCAGGCCTGGCTGGACCTGGTGCTGTACTTCCTGTTTTTCCTGCCCGGCATCGGCGCCCTCACCTGGGCCGGCTGGACTTACTTCAACGACTCGCTGGCGATGCGCGAGCAGACGTTCAACGCCACGCCGCTGCCGCTGTATCCGTTCAAGTTCGTGATCCCGGTGGCCGGTGTCGTGGTCATGCTGCAGGGCCTGGCCGAGATGCTGCGCTGCGTGGTCTGCATCCGCACCGGCGTCTGGACGCCGCGCCTGAAAGATGCCGAAGAAATGGACGTCGTCGAGCAGCAGCTCGCCAACAGCGAGTATGTCGACGACGCCGCACGCAAGGAAATCATCCAGCGTGCGCACCAGATCGATGAAGCCGCCCATCAGCGCGGCGCGGGCGGGAGGGATCACACATGAGCGGCGAGGGTTTCCCGAGCGCGAATTCCCTCTCGGAGGGGTCGCACGAAGTGCGTAGGGAGCAATCATGAGCAATCCGGCACTCGGCCTGACGATGCTGTGCCTGATCATCGTCGTCATCATGCTCGGTTTCCCGACAGCTTTCACGCTGATGGGGCTGGGCATGGTCTTCGGATTCATCGCCTTCTACGACCCGGCGCTGCCCTGGTTCGACAACCGCATCTTCGACCTGATGGTGCAGCGCGCTTACGGCGCGATGACCAACGAGACGCTGCTGTCGATCCCGCTCTTTGTGCTGATGGGCTACGTGATGGAGCGTGGTGCGCTGGTGGACAAGATGTTCCACAGCGTGCAGCTCGCCTTCCGCAAGGTGCCGGGGTCGCTGGCGGTGACGACGCTCATCATCTGCACCTTCTGGGGCATCGCCAGCGGCCTGGTCGGCGCGGTGGTGGTGCTGATGGGTGTGATCGCGATGCGGCCGATGCTCAACGCCGGTTACGACACGCGCCTGGCGGCCGGCGTCATTACCGCCGGCGGCACGCTGGGCATCCTGATCCCGCCGTCGGTGATGATCATCGTCTACGCCGCGGTCGCCGGGCAGTCGGTGGTCAAGCTCTACGCGGCGGCCATGTTCCCGGGCTTCTTTCTCGCGCTGCTGTACCTGATCTACGTCATCGGCTGGGCGATGATCAACCCGAAGGTCGCGCCGCGGTTGCCGATCGAACAACAGCGCGCGCCGATCAGCCCCTGGGTCGCGTTCATCGCGTCGAGTTACTCGCAGCGCATGCTGCCGGCGCTGATGCAAGCCGTGGTGCTGCCGGCACGCGTGCTGCGCGCCGGCGCCGATGGGCTGCGCGTGACCTGGCTGCAACTGGTCTGGGCGCTCTTTCGCGCGCTGGTGCCGCTGTGGCTGGCGCTGGCCTGCCTGGGCGCGGCCTGGTGGTACGTGACGATCCACTCACAAAAGGGCGACGACAACACGGCGATGCCGACGATGCAGCAGACGCAGGACACCGCGGTTTCGGGCAGTGCCGCTGCGGGCGGTGTGCAAGAGCCGCCGGCTGCGTCCGGAGTGCAAGAGCCGCCGGCAGCCGCTGGTGGCTTGGCTGAACCGGCCGGTGCGACGTCGACCGAGAAGTCGGCAGAGGGCGGTGGCCTCTCGGCACCCCCCGGCGCCGAGACCGAAGCCGCGGCCAAAGAAGCCCCCGAGACCTTGCAGCAGATGGGCGGCGGGCCGGTGGACGCACCCAAGCCGCCGGCGGTGCCCGAGGGCTTCTACATCGGCTTCGGCATCGCCGCGCTCATCGCCGTCGTGCTGCTGGCCTGGTACTACATCAAGTTCGACGCCGAGCAGTACGAGATCCTGACGATGGTCGTGTCGTCGGTGATGCCGCTGGCCACGCTGACCTTCATCGTTCTCGGCGTGATCCTGTTTGGCATCACCACCGCCACCGAGTCGGCCGCGGTCGGCGCGGCGGGCGCCTTTTTGATGGCCTTCTGGGCGCGCACGCTCGACTTCGAGCGCATCAAGCAGGCGGTGTTCCTGACCGCCAAGACGACGTCGATGGTGTGCTGGCTGTTTGTCGGCTCGGCGCTGTTTTCGGCGGTGTTTGCGCTGCTCGGCGGCCAGCGACTGGTCGAAGAATGGGTGCTCGGCATGAACCTGACGCCACTGCAGTTCATGCTGCTGTCGCAGGCCATCATCTTCGTGCTCGGCTGGCCGCTGGAATGGACCGAGATCATCGTCATCTTCGTGCCGATCTTCCTGCCGCTGCTGCCGCATTTCGGCATCGACCCGATGCTCTGGGGGGTGCTCGTCTTCGTCAATCTGCAAGCGGCTTTCCTGTCGCCGCCGGTGGCGATGTCGGCCTTCTACCTGAAGGGCGTTTCGCCAGCCCATGTGACGATCAACCAGATCTTCGCCGGCATGATGCCGTACATGTTCATCGTCATCCTGTGCATGGTCTTCATGTACATCTGGCCAGGACTGACGCTGTGGCTGCCGAACTATCTTTACGGCGGCGGTTGATGCCGCGCCGGGTGGTGCTCTGGAGCGGGCGATGGGCAGGAGCCGCCGGGCCGTTCCCAAGGCGAATAGCGCCGCAGCGCGCAGCGCGGAGGGTAGTCCAGTGACCGGCCTGGATCGCCTGGGTGGCGCGGCTGCGGCGCGCGCCATCGCCGAGGGCGCCATCAGCTCCGAGCAGTTGGTGCAGGCCTGTCTGGAGCGTATCCACGAAGCCGAGCCGCAGGTTCGGGCTTGGCAGTTTCTGGACGAAGAACATGCGCTCGCCCAAGCCCGCGCGCGCGACGCCGAACGCTCCCAGGGCCTCGCGCTAGGGGCCTTGCACGGCGTTCCGGTTGGTGTCAAAGACATCATCGATACGGCTGACATGCCGACCGAAAACGGCACCGTGTTGCACGCCGGGCGGACGCCGCGGTTCGACGCGACGCTGGTCTCCAGGTTGCGCGCGGCGGGCGCCGTCATCATGGGCAAGACGGTGACCACCGAACTGGCCACTTATGCGGCGGGCAAGACGCGCAACCCACATGATGCGACGCGCACGCCCGGCGGCTCGTCCTCGGGTTCAGCAGCAGCGGTGGCCGCCAACATG
>JAYUSP010000165.1:0-6743 GCA_043755615.1 Betaproteobacteria bacterium | reverse complement strand
TGCCGCAGCAGCCAGTCGCGTGTCTGCGCCGGGTCGATGACCTCGTCGATTTCCAGATGGCTGGCCATGTTCAGCGCCTGCCCACGTTCGATCGCCTGCGCCACGAGCGACTCGAACAGCGCGTCGCGCGCAGCGGCGCCGCCTTCGGCCAGCGCGGCTTCGAGTTGCTTGCGGTAACCCAGGCGCACCGCGCCTTCGATGCCCATCGCGCCGAACTCGCCGCTCGGCCAGGCACAGGTCGCCAACGGCGCGTGGAAGTGGCCGCCGGTCAGCGCCATCGCACCGAGCCCGTAGGCGCGCCGCAGGCAGACTGACAACACCGGCACCCGCAGCGCCGCGGCGGTCACGAACAGGCGCCCGGCGCGGCGCACCATCGCCGTCTTTTCGCTCTCCGGCCCGACCATGAAACCCGGCGTGTCGACAAAAGTGATGAGCGGCAGGCCATGCGCGTCGGCGAGTTGCATGAAACGCGCGAGCTTGTCGCAGGCCGGAGCGTCGAGCGCGCCGCCAAGGTGGCGCGGGTGGCTGGCGGCGATGGCGACGGGCAAGCCACCGATGCGCGCCAGCGTGGTGACCAGGCCGACGCCAAATTCGCGCCGCAGCTCGATCAGCGTGCCGGCGTCGGCGACCGTGGTCAGGATCGGCCGCGGGTCGTAGATCGCATTGCGGTTGGCCGGCAGCGCCTGGCGCAGCGTGTGGACGTCACCGCCGGCCGGCGCCGCGCTTTCAACCCGCGCACCGCGCACCAGGCCTAGCCAGTGCCGGGCGGTGGCGACCGCCGCGGCTTCGTCGGGCACCACCAGGTCGATGACGCCGTTTTTGCTTTGCACCTGCACCGGGCCGACAGCGTCGGCGGCGACGCGCCCCAGGCCGCCGCCTTCGATCATCGCCGGCCCGCCCAGGCCGATGCTTGCGCCTTCGACGGCGATGATCACGTCGCAGCAGCCGAGCAGCGCGGCATTGCCGGCAAAACAGCGCCCGGCGACGATGCCGACCAGCGGTACCTGGCCTGACAGCGCGGCCAGGCGCGCGAAGGTGGTGCAGTCGAGGCCGGCGATGCCATGCCAGTCGACATCGCCCGGCCGGCCGCCGCCCCCTTCGGCAAACAGCACCAGTGGCAGCTGCTGGCGGATGCACAGTTCAAGCAGCCGGTCGGCCTTGGCGTGGTTCCATACCCCTTGGGTGCCGGCGAGCACGGTGTAGTCGTAGGCCAGCACCGCGCACGACAGACCGCCGACCAGGCCGGTGCCGGTGATCAGGCCATCGGCAGGGGTGTTGCGCTGCAAGTCGTCGGGCTTTCGCCGGCTGCGCTGCGCGGCCACTGCCAAGGCGCCGTATTCGCTGAACGTTCCGGCATCAAAAAGATCGGCGACGTTTTCGCGCGCGCTGCGCAGGCCGCTGGCGTGGCGGCGCGCGATGGCTTCGGGCCGTGCCGCGTCGAGCGTCAACTGCTGGCGTTCACGCAAGGCGATCAGATCGGCCCGTTCGTGCGCTGGCGCGGCGGCCGCGTCGGGTGTGCGCAGCGTCGCGGTTGCGCTGGGCGAGGTATCGGCGGCCGCCCATTCAACCAGCGTGCTGCCTTGCTCGACGACGTCGCCCAGCGCGACCAGGATCTGGCGCACGGTGCCGGCGGCCGGCGCTTGCAGCGGCACTTCCATCTTCATCGACTCAAGCAGCACCAGCACCTGACCGGCAAGCACCGCCTGGCCCGGCAGCACGTCGATCGAGATTACCGCGCCGTGCACCGGGGCCGTGAGCTGAAGCGCCGCTGGCGTGCTGGAACCCGTGATGCGGGAGGCGTTGGCAGGCGGATTTGGCATGGGTTGGCAGGGGTGCGACAAGCCGGATGGTGATTGACGTCAGTGACCACACCAGCGCCGACGCTCGCTTCGCCGCTCGCTTCGCGGCGCGGGCGCTGCGGTGTTCAAGGCGTTGCTGTTGGCGGCACATTGTCGCCCCGTGGCCCCGTGGCCCGGTCGCCCGGTCGCCCAAGTCGCGCGTAGCAGGCGCCCGCACACACGCTCTAGACTGCGGCCATGCACCACGCCACCCGGTTGCTGCTGGAGGACCACCCGCTGGTGTCGATCGTGCTCGATGCCGACGACCGCATGGTCTGGCTCAACGCGGCGGCGCGTTTGCTGCTGGCGTTGCCGGCCGACGCCTCGGCGCCGCCGCTGCGCGATTTTGTCGCAATGCCGGCGGGGGCCCTCGGTCCCGTCGCCACCGGGCCGGCGCTCGACGTGACGATCAGCGTCGGCGCCGCCGCGCAACGTCACTTCCGCGTCGCCTGCGGCGCACCAGCGAACGGGCTGCGCCTGCTGACGCTGCTGCCGATCGACGACCTGGTGGCGCAAGCCGAATGCGCACACGAAGCCGTCGAGATGCTCTCTGCTGCAAAGACGTTCGGCCAGCTCGGCACCTGGCGCCGCGACCTGCGCAGCATGGAGGGCAGTTGGGACGAACCGATGTGCAAGCTGCTCGGCTTCGACCCCGGCCTGCCGACCCCGGGCTTCGAGGAGTCGACAAAAAATCTCGTCGGCGAAGACCGTGCCGACTTCCGTGCCGCATTTCTGGACTCCCTGCAAAGCGCCGGCCACTACGGCCACTCGAGCCGCGTGCGCGCGCCCGACGGGCCATTGCGCCGGCTGCAACTGCAGTGGATTGTTAAAGACGGCGCTGACGGCAAACCGGCCATCGTGCACGGTTTTGCCAGGGACGATACCGACGCCTGGGAGCAGGCGCGATCACACGACGAAACCTCGACCCTGCTCGGTGCGGCAGTCGATCTCGGCCGCATCGCAATCTGGCGCCACGACCTGCGCACCGAGCGCATGCACTACAACCACAACGCCTACGCGGTGCTCGGCCTGGAGCCGCGCGCCGACGGTTTGCCGATGGCCACGGTGCGCGAGCGCATCCACCCCGACGACCTGCCGGCGGTGCTGGCCAACGTGCAGCGCGCGCTGAACACCGATACACCGGTGGACCAGGAAATCCGCTACTGGCGGCCCGACGGCTGGCGCAGCGTGCTCACCCGCCGCGCCGTGCAGCGTGACCTCGACGGCCACCCGATCGCTTTTACCGGCGTCGGCTTGGACGTCACCGAGCAGCGCGAAGAAACGCGTCGTGCACAAGAGATGGCGCGCCGCTTCGAGCTTGCCACGCAGACCGCCGGCATCGGCTACTGGAGCGCGGAGCCTGGCGCGCGCCGGGCACGCTGGAGCGAGCAGCTCTACGCGATCGTCGGCCGGTCGCCCGACGTCCCGGCGCCGACCCTTGCCGACTGGGCGGCGAACATCGTGCACCCCGACGACCGCGCGATGGCCAGTGCGGCATTCAGGCAATGGGTGCGCAGCGGCGAGCCGTCGATCGAGCTGAAGCTGCGCTTGCGCCATGCCGACGGCAGCACGGTGGATGTCGTCTCGCATTCCTGCATCGAAGGCGATCGCGAACGGCCGCTGCTTTTTGGCATCGTCATCGACGTCACCGAGCGGCGTGTCGCCGAGGCCGCGCTGCGTCGCGCGCACGAACGCGGCGCCTTGATCGCGCACGGCGTCGGCATCGGCACCTGGGAGCTCGAGCTGAGCAACGACCACGCGGTGTGGGACGAACAGATGTGGCGCCTGCGCGGCCTGAAGCCCGATCTGCGGCCACTTGACGCCGCCGCCCGCCTGAACATGATCCATCCCGACGACCGCGCGCTGACCCAGCGCAACGCGCGCCGCCAGCGCAGCACCATGGTGCCGGTGGAGTACGAGTTTCGCGTCCGCTGGCCCGACGGCAGTTGGCATTGGCTGGCATCGCGCTCGGTCGCTATCGCTGACACCGACGCTGACACCGACGCCGACGCCAAAGCCAACACCGAAGGCCGCCCGGGGCGCCGCATCGGCGTGAACTGGGACACCACGGCGGCGCGCTCTGCCGCGATCGCCCAGGACCAGACCGCCGCTGCGCAGCGCGAAGTGCAGGCCAAGTCGCGCTTTCTTGCGCGTGTGAGCCACGAGCTGCGAACGCCGCTGAACGCGGTGCTCGGCTTCACCCAATTGTTGTTGACCGACGCTGCCGCGCCGAGCAAAGGCTCGGGCCAGCGCCGCCTGCGCCATATCGAGTCGGCCGGCCGGCACCTGCTGTCGCTGATCGACGATGTGCTCGAGCTGTCGCGGGTCGAAGGCGACGAAGTCACGATCGCGATGGCGCCGGTGTTGCTGGCGCCGGTGCTGCGTGCCGCACTTGCCCTGGTCGAGCCGCTGGCCCGCGAGGGTGGTGTCAAGCTCGCCGCGCCGGGCATCGAGCGCCTCGGCCTGGTCGTGCTCGCCGACGAGACCCGGCTGCGCCAGGTGCTGCTCAACCTGTTGACCAACGCGATCAAGTACAACCACCGCGGCGGCGCGGTGCGGATTGAAGCGCGCCGCTGCAGCGCGCCTGACGCAGCGGCCGACAGCGCGGTCGACAGAGTTGGCGTCAGCAGACCCGGCGCAACCGTCGACATGGTGCGGATCAGCGTCATCGACACCGGCCGCGGCCTCAGCGCCGAACAGCTGATCCACCTGTTCGAGCCTTTCAACCGGCTCGGCGCAGAGTCGACCGCGGTCGAAGGCACCGGCATCGGCCTGGCCATCGCCAAGACCCTGGTGCAGCGCATGGGCGGGTCGATCGAGGCGCGTTCGACAATCGACGAGGGCAGCCAGTTCGAGATCACGCTGCGCGATGGCTCCAGCGCTGACCCGACTCGCATCGAGCCGACGTTCGCCAAGCTGGCAGTCGCCAGCGCTGCGGTGGCCGGCAGCGGCGGCAGCGTGCTCTACATCGAAGACAACCCGGTCAACGCGATGATCGTGGCTGAGCTGCTGGCGCGCCGGACCGATATCAAGCTGCATATCGCCATCGACGGCGCGACGGGGCTGGCCGATGCGCGCGCGCTGCGGCCCGACCTGTTGCTGCTCGACATGCAACTGCCCGACATCGACGGCATGCTCGTGCTGCAGACCTTGAAAGCCGATCCGGCCACCGCGGCGATCCCCTGCATCGCACTCTCGGCCAACGCGATGCCCGACGATATCGAGCGCGCACTGCGCGCCGGCTGCGCCGACTACTGGACCAAGCCGCTGAACTTTCGCGCCTTCATGGCGTCGATCGACGCGCTGTTCGGGCCGGCGCCGGGTTGACGTGCGGGCGGTATCGCTGGCGGTCTTTTGCCGCCTCGGTTTTGGCTACGCCGAGTCGATCTCGATCAGCCCGCGCTTGCGCAGCATCGGCTCGACCGCCGGTTCCCGGCCGCGAAAACTGGCGTAGGCGATGGCCGGCGCCAGCGTATTGCCGCTGGCATAGATGAAGCGCTGCAAGGCCTGCGCCACCGGCGCGCTGAAGGGGTCACCGGCTTCGATGAAAGCGTCGTAGCCGTCGGCGTCGAGCACCTCGGCCCACATGTAGACGTAATAACCCGCCGCGTACCCCGAGCCCGAAAACAAATGCTGGAAATGCACCAGCCGGTGGTTCAGGCCAACGCCGTGCGGCAGGCCCAGGGCTTGCAGCTTTTGCGCTTCGAAAGCACATAAGTCGGCCGGTGGTTCGACGTCGGTGAGTGCATGTGCGGCCATGTCGACCAGCGCGCTGGCGACATAACGCACCGTCTCGTAACCCTGGTTGAACAGGCGCGCGCGGTGCAGGCGCTCGATCAGATCGTCGGGGATCACGGCGCCGGTCTGCCAGTGGCGCGCAAAGCGCTTGAGCACCGGTGGCTCGGTGGCCCAGTTTTCATAGATCTGCGACGGCAGCTCGACAAAATCGCGCAGTACCTGGGTGCCCGACAAACGCTCGTAGGTGACGTTGGAAAGCAGCCCGTGCAGGCCATGGCCAAACTCGTGGAAGAGGGTGCGCACATCGTCCATCGACAACAGCGTTGGCGCGCCTGGCGCCCCCTTGGCAAAATTGTTGTTGTTCAGGATCAGCGGCACCTCGGCCGCGCCCGACGGCGTATTTCGACTCTGCCATTGCAGGCTGCTCATCCAGGCGCCGCTGCGTTTGCTCGCGCGCGCAAAGTTGTCCTGCAAGAAGACGCCGACCAGCGCACCGGCGGCGTCATGCACTTCGTAGGCCTTGACGTCGGGGTGGTAGACCGGCAGGTCGGCACGCGCGCTGAAGCGCAGGCCAAACAGGCGCTGCGCGCAATCGAAGGCCGCGTCGACCATATTCTCGAGGCGGAAATAGGGCTTCACTTCGGCGTCGTCGACGGCATAGCGCGCCACGCGCACCTTCTCGGCCCAGTAGCGCCAGTCCCAGGTTTCGATGGTCTCGGCCCCTGAACCTGCAAAAGCCCCGGCATCCGCCATCGCTGCGCGCAGCATCTGCTGCTCGCGCTCGACGGCCAGCAGCGCGCGCGGCCAGACTTCGTCGAGCAAGCCGGCCACCGCGGCTTGCGTGCCGGCCATCGTATCGGCGAGTGCGTAGTCGGCATAACTGGTGTAGCCGTGCATCCGCGCCTGCTGTTGTCGAAGGCGAAGGATCTGGCGCGCGACCTCGCGGTTGTCGTGGTCGCCGGCATGTTCACCGCGCCCGACCCAGGCGCGCCAGACCTGTTCACGCAAATCGCGGCGCTGTGAAAAGGTCAGGAAAGGCACGATCAACGAGCGGCTGAGGGTGATCACGTGCGCGTCGCCATCCAGGCCGCGCTCGGCCGCCGCCTGGCGCGCCGATGCCCGCACGAAGTCCGGCAGCCCGGCCAAGTCGGCATCCCCGCGCAGCAC